>CAUQPA010000022.1:0-19778 GCA_963519325.1 uncultured Pseudomonas sp.
GAGCGGTACGGGCGGAGGATGGAGGATCCTGAGACCCGTGGAAAAACCCAGGCAATAAAAAAGGGCCAGCTTACGCTGACCCTTGGAAATAGGTGGTGGCTACGCAGGGACTTGAACCCCGGACCCCAGCATTATGAATGCTATGCTCTAACCAGCTGAGCTACGTAGCCATCCGAGGCGCGCATTATTGGCAAGGGCGGGATGGCTGTCAAGCCTGGGAAGGAATAATTTTCTGCTGACCGATCAGAGGCTTAAGGCTGGCGACCCGGGAAGGGCGTCGCGGTCTGCAGCGCCGCCGAGCTAGTGACATTCCGGCACATCCAGTTGCAGCGGCAGCAACTCGTAGCCCGGTTGCCCCTTATCGAGGCTGGCCGTCACCAGGGCGTCCACCGCGCGGCGTGCCAGCTGTTCGCGCGGATGGGAGAGCACGGCCTGGACAAGTCCCTGGGTCAGGGCTGCCCGGGTAACGGCGGTGAGGTCGTGACAGACCACGGTAGGCAACTGCAGGCCCTGACGCTGCACTTCCTGCAAGGCCTGGATCACGCCTTCGATGCCGCCGCCGGCCACATAGAGACCCGCCAGGTTCGGATAGGCGCTCAGCAGGTCGAGGGTGTTGCCGCGGGCGTAATCCGGATCCTCCAGGGTCAGGCGTGACGCCAGCAGTTCCCAGTCACCTGGCGCCTCGGCCAGGTAGCTGCGAAAGCTCAGTTCGCAGAGCTCCTGGCACTGGAATCTCTGGCTGCCCACCATCACCGCCACCGGGCCGGGCTGCGGCGCGAGCCGGGTGACGAACCAGCCGGAGACGCGGCCCATGCGACGGTTGTCCACGCCCAGGTAGCCGGCGCCGGCGCGGGTCGCCAGTTCAGACAGCATCGCCAGCACGGGCATGCCGTTCAGCCGTAGCTCCGACACCGCTTCGCGCACCGCCACATGGTCGACCGCCACCACGCCGAGGGCATCGACCTCGCCGCGTTGTGCCTCGATACGGCGCGCCACCACCAGCGGGTCCAGGTCATCCAGATAGCCGATTATCACCCGCACCCTGGCGCGCGTGGTCGCCGCGGCGGCTTCGGCCAGGGCCTGGGCCAAGCCCTGATAGAAGGCCACGCCGCTTTTCTGCAGCAGGAAGCCGAGCCGCAGCGTCGGCCGGTCGTGCCTGAGCCGTTGTTCGATGACGCTGTGGGCATGGAAGCCGAGCTTGGCGGCGGCGCTGGCGATGCGTTGCGCGGTGTCCGCCCGTACGCCGGCGCGCAGGTTGAGTACCCGGTCGACCGTCGACAGGCTGACCCCGGCCTCACGGGCGACATCGGCCATGGTGGGGCGACGAGCGGCTGCGGAATCTGACATGAAATGAAAGGCTCCCGGCTTGGCCTTGAGGGGTTTTGACAGGTTCGCGCCCGGCACTATAGCAGCCTGGGCGGGCCAGTCTTAGCATCCAGGGCAGGCCTTACCCAGGCGAAAAAACAACAACAATGGAGTCGTCCATGGCTATTCACATCTCCACCGCGCCCTGCTGCTGGGGCGTCGATGACGTCAGGAATCCCTTCTTGCCGCCCTGGCGCCAGGTGCTCCGCGAGGCCGGTCAGGCCGGTTACCGCGGCATCGAACTGGGGCCCTATGGTTACCTGCCGCTGGATGCCGCCGAGGTAGGCCAGGCGTTGAACGACAACGGCCTGCAGGCGGTGGCCGGCACCATTTTCGACGACCTGGTCGATCCAGCGAATCTGCCCTCGCTGCTGACCCAGACCCACGACATCTGTGCCCTGCTCAAGCAGTTGCCTGCGGTGGAGCCGGAGGCCGGGCAGCCTTTCCCGCTGCCCTATCTGGTGGTGATCGACTGGGGCCATGACGAGCGTGACTACGCCGCCGGCCATTCCGATCGCGCGCCCCGCCTGGAAACTGCGGCCTGGAACACCCTGATGGCGCATATCCGCGCCATCGCCACCCTGGCCTGGCAGGCGTATGGCGTGCGGGCGGTGATCCATCCCCATGCCGGTGGCTACCTCGAATTCGCCGATGAGCTGGCGCGGTTGGTGGACGATATTCCGCACCAGATCGCCGGCCTCTGCCTGGATACCGGTCATCTCTACTACGCCGGCATGGACCCTGCCGCCACCCTGCGGCAGTACCAGGCGCGCCTGGATTACCTGCACTTCAAGGACATCGACCTAGGGGTGTTCGACCGGGTGCTGAGCCAGCGGATCCGCTTCTTCGAGGCCTGCGCCCAGGGCGTGATGTGTCCGCTCGGCCGGGGTGTCATCGACTATCCCGCGCTGCGCACGCTGATCGAGGAGCTGGGCTATCAGGGCTACATCACCGTGGAACAGGAGCGCGACCCGCGCAACGCTGACGGCAGCCTCGCCGACGTGGCCGAGAGCCGCGCCTACCTCACCCGTGCCGGTTTCCAATAACAAGGACTCAGCAGATGATCAACGGCAGCAAGCGTCTTTCCCGCCCCCTGCGCTGGGCCATGGTGGGGGGTGGAGTGAACAGCCAGATCGGCTACATCCATCGCTCCGCCGCCCTGCGGGACCAGAATTTCGTCCTGGTCGCCGGCGCCTTCGACCTGGACCCGGCCCGCGGCCGGGCCTTCGGCGAAACCCTGGGCGTTGCGCCCGAGCGGTGTTATGCGGACTACCAGAGCCTCATCGCCGGGGAAGCCGGGCGCGCGGATGGCGTCGAGGCGATTTCCGTGGCCACTCCCAACGGCACCCACTTCGCCATCACCAAGGCCGCGCTGGAGGCGGGTCTGCACGTGGTCTGCGAAAAGCCGCTGTGCTTCACCCTGGCGGAAGCCGAAACCCTGCGCGAGATCGCCCAGGCGCACAAACTCATCGTCGGTGTGACCTACGGCTATGCCGGTCACCAGCTCATCGAGCAGGCGCGGGAGATGATCGCCGCCGGCCAGCTCGGTGAGATCCGCATGGTGCACATGCAATTCGCCCACGGTTTCCACAGCGCGCCGGTGGAGGCGCAGAGCGAGGCCACCCAGTGGCGGGTCGATCCGCGCCTGGCCGGGCCGAGCTATGTGCTGGGCGACGTCGGTACCCATCCGCTGTACATCGCCGAAACCCTGCTGCCCGACCTCAGGATCAAGCGGCTGCAATGCAACCGGCAAAGCTTCGTCAAGAGCCGCGCGCCCTTGGAAGACAACGCCTACACCCTGATGGAATACGAGGGTGGGGCCATGGGCTGGGTCTGGTCCAGCGCGGTCAATGCCGGCTCCATGCACGGCCAGAAGGTGCGGGTGATCGGCTCCCTGGCCAGCCTGGAATGGTGGGACGAGCGGCCCAACCAGCTGAGCTTCGAGGTGCAGGGCCAGCCGGCCCAGGTGCTCGAGCGCGGCATGGGCTATCTGCACGCCAACGCCCTGCTGGATGACCGTATCGGCGCCGGCCATCCGGAAGGGCTGTTCGAGGCCTGGTCCAACCTCTACTACCGCTTCGCCCTGGCGATGGACGCCGCCAACCGTGGCGACACGGCGGCCCTGGCGCAGCTTCGCTATCCGGACATCCATGCCGGGGTCGAGGGGGTGCGCTGGGTAGAGCGTTGCGTGGCGTCCGCCGATCGCGGCGGGGTGTGGATCGATTACTAGCGAGGCTTTGTCGCCCAGGACCGGCTCCGCACGGGAGCCGGTCCCGCCATTGCCACAGCAGGGGAAAGCACCATGAAAATAGCCATAGATCCCTACATGTACCGCAACCTGAGCCTGGCGGAGACCTGCCGCCACGTGGCGGAAGCGGGCTTCGACTACCTGGAGCTGTCGCCGCGGGAAGACTTCCTGCCCTGGTGGAAGCGTCCGCGCGCACACCGGGAGCGCATCGCCGAGTTCAACAAGGCGCTCAAGGACCATGGCCTGCAGGTGGCCTCGCTGCTGCCCATGTACCGCTGGGCGAGTCCTCACGAAGACGAGCGCCGGGCCGCCGTGGGCTACTGGAAGGAGGCGATCCAGGCGGCGGTCGAGCTGGGCTGCGACACCATGAACTCCGAGTTCGGCCGCGGTCCTTCACCCGAGCGGGGCCACAGGATCAGTTGCTGCGGCGGTAGCCACAGCCATGAATCCAACGAGGCGGCCTGGTGGCGCTCCATGGAGGAGCTGGTGCCGATCTTCGAGCACGAGGGCATCACCCTGAACATGGAGCCGCACCCCGAGGACTGGTGCGAGACGCTGCATCCGGCCATCGACATGCTCAAGAGCCTCGGCTCGAATAACGTCAGGTTCCTTTACTGCGCGCCCCATACCTTCTACTTCGGCGACGACATGGCGCAGATGATCCAGGATGCCGGCGCGCTGATCGGCCACGTCCACATCGCCGACACCTGGAACCACAAGGCGTCTTCCGGGTTGCGCTATATCGTCAATCCGCCCGGTGCCCAGGTCACCGTGCATCAGCATATGAATATGTACCAGGGCGAGATCGACTGGGATCTGTTCTTTTCCTCCCTGGCCAAGGTCGGTTTCGACGGCATCGTCACCTCCTGCGTGTTCGGCTGGGAGGAGCGGGCCGACGAGTCCAGCGCCTTCATGCGCCAGGAGATCCAGAAGTACGTGGACAGGTACTGGCCTGGCGCTTCGCCGGGGGCCGCTCGGTAGCCCAGGCGTCCGCCGGCGGGGACTGGGCCGCGTCGCGGCGGCTCAGTCTTCGTCCGGGCCCGGCTGGATGTCGTCCATCTTCAGTTCGAGGCGATAGGCCAGCGCCAGGAACAGTGCCTGGCAGAGGCACAGCGTCGCGGTCAGCGAGCGGAAGGCGAAGGCACTGCCCTCGCTGACCAGCAGCAGGCCATCGGCGCGCTTGGCCAGCGGCGACAGGGTGCTGTCGGTGATGATCAGGGTCTTGGCCTTGTGGTGCTGGGCGATGCGCGCGCACTGCTGGCTTTCCTTGCCATAGGGGCTGAAGCTGATGGCGATCAGCAGGTCGCCCTGGGCGATGCTGCGCATCTGCTCGCGGTAGCCGCCGCCCAGGCCGGTGATGAGATGGATGCGCTTCTTGGTGTGCTGCAGGTTGTAGACGAGATAGTCGGCCACCGCGAAGGAGCGGCGCACCCCCACCACATAGATGTTCTCGGCATTGACCAGCAGCTCGATGGCCTGGTCGAAGGCCGCGTCGTCGAATTCCTCGCCCAGTCGCTCTATGCCGGAGCGGGTGGCATTGATGCATTCCCGCGCCAGATCGCTGCCGCTCTCGTTCTTGCTCTTGTTGGCGATCAGGTTGCGGATGCGTTGCTGGTAGTTCTGCACCGGCGTGGTCTTGTGGGTGTAGGCCTCGCGAAACAGCGCCTGCATCTCGCTGAAACCGCGGAAGCCGAATCTCTGGCAGAAGCGCACGATGGCCGAGGGGTGCACCTCGCACTGGCTGGCGATGTCGCTGATGCGGTCGACCATCACCCGGTCGCTTTGCTGGCTGACATAGACCGCCACGCGCTTGAGCTGGCGCGGCAGGCTTTCGTAGTCGTTGGCGATGGCGGCCAGCAGGGATTCGACGCTGGCGGGCGGTTCGGCGTGGGGGCCACCAATAGGCAGGTCGTCGGGCAATGTCTCGGCGGACATGGAGGGTCTCTCTTAGCGGTACTGTCGGCAAGGTAACCCATTCGCCGGATGGCGTCGAAGCGCCGAACCCGAAAGCCCAGGGTGGTTGATTGGAAAATTAATTCTATAAAATTGCATTTGAAAAAAATATTGATTTTTGCATTTTCGCGTTCTAGCCTGGGTTCATTCCGAACACGCGCGATCCTGCTGCAGCGATCGCGGCGATAACAATAAACAGGAGCCACCCATGGGTGATCAATTCTTCGCCAGCGGGCGCCAGTTGGACGTGATCTGCCTTGGACGCCTGGGTGTCGATCTCTATGCCCAGCAGATCGGCGCCCCGCTGGAAGATGTCGGCAGCTTCGCCAAGTACCTCGGGGGCTCCTCCGCCAACATCGCCTTCGGCACCGCACGCCTGGGGCTGAAGTCGGCGATGCTGACCCGGGTCGGCGATGACCACATGGGGCGCTTCCTGACCCGCGCCCTGCAGCGCGAAGGCTGTGACACCCGCGGCATCACCGTGGATCGCGAGCGGCTGACCGCCATGGTGCTGCTGGGCATCAAGGACCGCGAGACCTTTCCCCTGGTGTTCTACCGCGAGAATTGCGCCGACATGGCGCTGAGCGAGGCGGACATCGACGAAGCCTTCATCGCCAGCGCTAAGGCGCTGCTGATCACCGGTACCCATTTCTCCACCGAGGGCGTGTTCCAGGCCAGTAGCCAGGCGCTGGACCATGCGGAAAAACACGGGGTGAAGCGGGTACTGGACATCGACTATCGCCCGGTGCTCTGGGGCCTGACCGGCAAGGCCGATGGCGAGACCCGCTTCATCGCCAGCGCCGAGGTCAGCGCCCACGTGCAGCGCATCCTGCCGCGCTTCGACCTGGTGGTGGGCACCGAGGAGGAATTCCAGATCGCCGGCGGCAGCGAGGACCTGCTCAGCGCCTTGCGCCGGGTGCGCGAGGTGACCGCGGCGACCCTGGTGGTCAAGCTCGGTGCCCAGGGCTGCACGGTGATCCATGGCGCCATCCCGGCGCGGCTGGAGGACGGCGAGATCCATCGTGGCATCCGCGTCGAGGTGCTCAATGTGCTGGGCGCCGGCGATGCCTTCATGTCCGGCTTCCTGCGCGGCTGGCTCACCGGCGGCGACGATGCCCAGTGCTGCCGCCTGGCCAATGCCTGCGGGGGGCTGGTGGTGTCGCGCCATGCCTGCGCCCCGGCCATGCCGACCCTGGCGGAGCTGGACTACCTGTTCGCCAGCCCGGTGCCCATCACCCGGCCGGATCTGGATGCCACGCTCAATCGCCTGCATCGGGTCGGCACCCTGCAGCGTGATTGGCGCCAGCTGTTCATCTTCGCCTTCGATCACCGCTACCAGCTGGTGGAGGCGGCCCAGCAGGTGGGTGCCGATCCGGCGCGGATCCCGGCGCTCAAGGAGTTGTTCGTCCAGGCCATCGAGCAGGTCGAGGCGGATTTGACCCGGCAGGGCGTGGCGGCGGATGTCGGGCTGCTGGCCGACGAGCGCTTCGGCCAGGACGCCCTGAATGCCGCCACCGGCCGCGGCTGGTGGGTGGCGCGGCCGGTGGAATTGCAGAACTCGCGGCCGCTGGCCTTCGAGCACGGCCGCTCGGTGGGCAGCACCTTGCTGAGCTGGCCGAGCGAGCAGATCGTCAAGTGCCTAGTGCAATTCCACCCCGATGACGAACCTCTGCTGCGCCTGGAACAGGAGGCCCAGCTCAAGGGCCTGTACCAGGCGGTCCAGGCCAGCGGCCATGCGCTGCTGCTGGAAGTCATCCCGCCGAAGAATCATCCTTCTACCCGGCCCGATGTGCTCTATCGCGCCATCAAGCGCCTGTACAACCTGGGCATCTACCCGGAGTGGTGGAAGATCGAGGCCCAGCCGGCGGCGGTCTGGCAGCAACTCGACCAACTGATCGCCGAGCGTGATCCCCATTGCCAGGGCGTGGTACTGCTAGGGCTCAATGCGCCGGCCGAGGACCTGGCCGAGGGCTTCCGCCAGGCGCGCAGCAGCTCGACCTGCCGCGGCTTCGCCGTGGGCCGGACCATCTTCGGCCAGCCGAGCCGGGCCTGGCTGGCCGGTGAGCTCGACGACGCCGGGCTGATCGCGCAGATCCGCGGCAATTTCGAATTCCTGATCCAGGCCTGGCGCGACGCCCGCGCCTGATCGCCACCCGACGAGCCTTTCCGACATGACCGCACAACAACAACGACTCAAGATCGGCATCAATCCCATCTCCTGGGCCAACGACGACCTGCCGGCGCTGGGCGGCGACACCCCGCTGGAAACCATCCTGCGCGAGGGCAAGGAAATCGGCTTCCAGGGCTTCGAGCTGGGCGGCAAGTTTCCCAGCGAGCCGAAGGCGCTGGGCGAGGTGCTCGGCCAGCATGGCCTGGAGCTGGTGTCCGGCTGGTATTCCAGCGGCCTGGCCCATCGCGACGTGGAGACCGAGATCGAGGCGATCCGTCCGCATTGCCGGCTGCTGGCCGAGAACGGCGCCAAGGTGCTGGTCTATGGCGAGGTGGCCGGCTCCATCCAGGGCCAGCGCGTGCCCCTGATCGAACGGCCGCGCTTCCACAGCGACGCCGCCTGGCAGGCCTACGCCGAGAAGCTCGACCGCCTGGCCGCCTTCACCCTCAGCCAGGGCCTGCGCCTGGCCTATCACCACCACATGGGCGCCTATGTGGAAGCGCCCGAGGACATCGCCCGGCTGATGGCGCTGACCTCCGCGGATGTCGGCCTGCTGTTCGACGCCGGCCACTGCTACATGGGCGGTGGCGAGCCGCTGAGCGTGCTGCAGCAACACCTCGACCGGGTTTGCCACGTGCACTTCAAGGACGTGCGCAAGGCCGTGGTGCAGCTGGCACGCAACAACCAGTGGAGCTTTCCGGACTGCATCCTCAACGGCACCTTCACCGTGCCGGGCGATGGCGACATCGACTTCTCGGCGCTGCTCAAGGTGCTGGTGGCCGGCGGCTACCAGGGCTGGCTGGTGGTGGAAGCCGAGCAGGACCCGGCCGTGGCGCCGGCCTACGAATACGCCAAGAAAGGCTACGACCATCTGCGCCAGCTGGTGGCGCAGGCCACCGCCTGAGGAGGACTGCAATGAATCTGCTCGTCAAAGCCGACCGTAGCGCCCGCGACCTCGTCAGCGTCCCGGCCGGTGCCCTGGACTATGTCGGCTTCGCGGCCCATCGCCTGCACGCGGGCGAGTCGCTGCCAGTGGTGGCTGGCGACCTGGAAGTCTGCATCGTGCTGCTCAGCGGCGGCGCCAGCATCGAGGGCGGTCATCCGCAGCTGGGCGACTTCGCCTGGCGTGGGCTGGCCGGTCGCCAGAGCGTCTTTGAAGATGTCTCGCCCTATGCCGCCTACCTGCCCCCGGGCAGCGAGGCGCGGGTCACCGCCGACAGCCCCGCCGAGATCGCCGTCTGCACCTCTCCGGGCAATCCGGTGGCCAGCGAGTGGCTGCCGCCGCGGTTGATCGAGCCGGCGAGCATGGCGCGTTCCACCCGCGGCAAGGGTGCCAACACCCGCTATGTCTGCGACATCCTGCCGGATACGGCGGCGGCCCATTCGCTGCTGGTGGTGGAGGTACGTACGCCGTCCGGGCATTCCTCCAGCTATCCACCCCATCGCCATGACCGCGACAACCTGCCGGAGGAGAGCCTGCTGGAGGAGTCCTACTACCACCGCATCGATCCGGGCCAGGGCTTCGTCTTCCAGCGCGTCTATACCGACGAGCGCGACCTGGACCAGGCCATGGCGGTGGAAGACCACGACGTGGTGCTGGTGCCGCGCGGCTATCACCCGGTCAGCGTGCCCTACGGCTACGAGTCCTATTACCTCAATGTGATGGCCGGGCCCAAGCGCATCTGGAAATTCCACAACGATCCGCAGCATGAGTGGCTGCTGACCCGGTAAGCCTTTCGCCGCCGCCGTGGCGGCGACTCCAGGACACGAGGATTCAGGACATGAGCGACACTCCCATCATCGGGCACTACATCAACGGTGAGGTCTCGACCCAGGCCGAGCGCTTCAGCGACGTCTTCAACCCGGCCGAGGGCGTGGTCAAGGCGCGGGTCGCCCAGGCCACGGCGCAGACCGTGGACCAGGCCGTCGCCGCCGCCAAGGCGGCCTTTCCGGAATGGTCCGAGCAATCGGCCCTGCGCCGGGCGCGAATCCTGTTTCGCTTCAAGGAATTGCTCGACCAGCACCACAAGGAGCTGGCGGCCACCATTACCAGTGAGCACGGCAAGGTCTTGTCCGACGCCATGGGCGAGGTGACCCGTGGCATCGAGGTGGTGGAATTCGCCTGCGGCGCACCGCACCTGGCCAAGACCAGCTACACCGACAACATCGGTGGTGGCATCGACAACTGGAGCCTGCGCCAACCGCTGGGCGTCTGCGCCGGCATCACTCCCTTCAACTTCCCGGTGATGGTGCCGCTGTGGATGATCCCCATGGCGCTGGCCACCGGTAATACCTTCATCTTGAAGCCGTCCGAACGCGATCCCTCCGCCAGCCTGCTGCTGGCCGATCTACTCAAGCAGGCGGGGCTGCCGGATGGCGTGTTCAACGTGGTCCAGGGTGACAAGGTGGCGGTGGATGCCCTCCTGCAACACCCGGACGTGGAAGCCATCTCCTTCGTCGGCTCGACGCCCATCGCCGAATACATCCATCAGGAAGGCACCCGCCGCGGCAAGCGCGTCCAGGCCCTGGGCGGTGCCAAGAACCACATGATCGTGATGCCCGACGCCGACCTGGACCAGGCCGCCGACGCCCTGATCGGCGCCGGCTATGGTTCCGCCGGCGAGCGCTGCATGGCCATCTCCATCGCGGTGGCGGTGGGCGAGGTGGGCGATGCCCTGATCGAGAAGCTCTTGCCGCGCATCGATGCCCTGCGGGTGCGCAATGGCGTGGAATCTGACGCCGACATGGGCCCGCTGGTGACCGGCCAGCACAAGGCCAAGGTCGAGGGCTATATCACCAAGGGTGTGGAGGAGGGCGCCAGGTTGCTGGTGGACGGCCGCAACTTCAAGGTGCCCGGCGCCGAGCACGGCTTCTTCGTCGGCGCCACCCTGTTCGACGGCGTCACCCCGGAGATGACCATCTACAAGGAAGAGATCTTCGGCCCGGTGTTGGGCATCGTGCGGGTGCCGGACTTCGCCAGCGCGGTGGCGCTGATCAACGCCCACGAATTCGGCAACGGCGTCTCCTGCTTCACCAGCGACGGCGGTATCGCCCGCGCCTTCGCCCGCACCATCAAGGTGGGCATGGTCGGCATCAACGTACCCATCCCGGTGCCCATGGCCTGGCATTCCTTCGGTGGCTGGAAGAGGTCGCTGTTCGGCGATCACCACGCCTACGGCGAGGAAGGCCTGCGCTTCTACACCCGCTACAAGAGCGTGATGCAGCGCTGGCCCGACAGCATCGCCAAGGGCGCCGAATTCAGCATGCCCACCGCCAAGTAATTCCATCCACACCGCTGGAGCTGCCATGAGTCGACCCCTGCGTTTCGCCCTCAACCGCATGGTGGCGCCGTCCCTCGCGCTGCCGGCCTTCCTCCAGCTGACGCGGCAACTGGGCTGCGATGCGGTGGAGATCCGCAACGACCTCGCCGGTATCGAATTGGAAGATGGCACCCCGGCAGGCGAGGTGCGGGCGCTGTGCCAGGCCGCGGGCGTGCGCATCCTGTCGATCAACGCGCTCTATCCCTTCGACGTCTGGAACGACGAGCGCCGCGCCCAGGCGTTGAAGCTCGCGGCCTATGCCCAGGCCTGCGGCGCCGAGGGACTGGTGCTCTGCCCGCTCAACGACCGCGACGACCCGCGCGATGCGGCCCAGCGCGCCCGGGATCTGCGTACCGCCCTGAGCGAGTTGGCGCCCATCCTGCGCGACCACGGCGTGCTGGGCTTCGTCGAGCCCCTGGGTTTCCCGGAGAGCGCGCTGCGGCTCAAGCGCCAGGCGGTGGACGCCATCCGCGCCATCGGCGGACTGGATGCCTTCCGCCTGGTGCACGACACCTTCCACCATCACCTGGCCGGCGAGACCGAGTGCTTCGCCGAGCTGACCGGGCTGGTGCATATTTCCGGGGTGGACGACGCCGGCTTGCCGGTCGAGCAACTGCGCGATGCCCATCGGGTGCTGGTGGGGGAAGCCGATCGCCTCGGCAATGCGGCCCAGATCCAGCGCCTGCTGGAGGATGGCTATCGTGGCGCGCTGTCCTTCGAACCCTTCGCCGCCAGCGTCCATGAACGCCCCGACATCGCGCCGGCGCTGGCGCAGAGCATGCGACTGCTCCAGGAGCGGCTAGGCTGCGCCGTGGCGACGGCGTGATCGGCCAGCCCGCGACCCCATAACAACAAGGTGAATCCATGAGCACCCAACGTCTGACCATGGCCCAGGCCCTGGTGAAATTCCTCGACAACCAGTACCTCAGCGTCGACGGTGTCGAGACCAAGTTCGTCGCCGGCATCTTCACCATCTTCGGCCATGGCAACGTGCTGGGCCTCGGCCAGGCGCTGGAGCAGGACGCCGGCGAGCTGGTGGTGCACCAGGGCCGCAACGAGCAGGGCATGGCCCATGCCGCCACCGGTTTCGCCAAGCAGAAGCTGCGCCGGCAGATCTACGCCTGCACCTCCTCGGTGGGCCCGGGCGCGGCCAACATGCTGACCGCCGCGGCCACCGCCACCGCCAATCGCATCCCGCTGTTGCTGCTGCCGGGTGACGTCTATGCCAGCCGCCAGCCCGATCCGGTGTTGCAGCAGATCGAGCAATTCCACGACCTGTCGATCAGCACCAACGACGCCTTCCGCGCGGTAAGCAAATACTGGGATCGCATCAACCGCCCCGAGCAGCTGATGAGTGCGGCGATCAATGCCATGCGCGTGCTGACCGATCCGGCCGAGACCGGCGCCGTGACCCTGGCGCTGCCCCAGGACGTGCAGGGCGAGGCCTACGACTATCCCGACTATTTCTTCGCCAAGCGGGTACATCGCCTGGATCGCCGGCCGCCGGTGGCCGCCGTCATCGAGGACGCCGTGCGGCTGCTGGCCCGCAAGCGCAAACCGCTGCTGATCTGTGGCGGCGGGGTGAAGTATTCCGGCGCCGCCGCGGCCCTGCAGCGCTTCGCCGAGCGCTTCGAGATCCCCTTCGCCGAGACCCAGGCGGGCAAGAGCGCCATCGTCTCCAGCCACGAACTCAATGTCGGCGGCATCGGCGAGACCGGCTGCCTGGCCGCCAACCTGCTGGCCAAGGAGGCCGACCTCATCATCGGCGTGGGCACCCGCTACACCGATTTCACCACCTCCTCGAAATGGCTCTACCAGCATCCCGAGGTGGAATTTCTCAACCTCAACGTGGCCGCCTTCGACGCCGGCAAGCTCGACGGCCTGGCCGTGGTGGCCGATGCCCGCGAAGCGCTCCTGGCGCTGACCGAGGCGCTCGCTGCTTCCGACTACCGTGCCGGCTGGGGCGCCCAGGTGGGCGAGGCGCGTGAGCGCTATCGCCAGGAGGTGGAGCGGGTCTATGCAGTGGGCTACACCGGCGCCGACTTCGTCCCGGAGATCGACGACGACCTGCCACGGGCGGTGCTGGAGGAATTCGTCCGCCTGACCGGCTCCTCCCTGACGCAGAGCCAGGTGCTCGGCCGCCTCAACGCACGGCTGGACGACGACGCCATCATCGTCGCCGCCGCCGGCAGCCTGCCGGGTGACCTGCAGCGCGCTTGGCAGAGCAAAGGCGTCAACACCTATCACCTGGAGTACGGCTACTCCTGCATGGGCTACGAGATCAATGCCGCCCTGGGGGTGAAGCTGGCCGAGCCCGAGCGCGAGGTCTATGCCCTGGTCGGCGATGGCTCCTACCAGATGCTGCACTCGGAACTGGCCACCTCCATCCAGGAGCGGCGCAAGATCAACGTGGTGCTGCTCGACAACATGACCTTCGGCTGCATCAACAACCTGCAGGTCGGCCACGGCATGGGCAGCTTCGGCACCGAATTCCGCTATCGCAATCCGGAGACCGGCAAGCTCGATGGCGACTTCGTGCCGGTGGACTTCGCCATGAGCGCCGCCGCCTACGGCTGCAAGACCTACCGCGTGCGCAGCCTGGAGGAACTGGAGGCGGCCCTGGCCGATGCCTGCCGCCAGACCGTTTCCACCCTGATCGACATCAAGGTGCTGCCCAAGACCATGCTGCACGGCTACCTGTCCTGGTGGCGGGTGGGCGGGGCCGAGGTCTCCACCAGTGACAAGGTCGCCGCGGTCGCCCGGGTGCTCAAGGAAAAAGCCGCCCAGGCGCGCCAGTACTGATCGCCATTCGCTCCACAACAATTCCAACGAGGAGATTGCAGTCATGACCTTGAACATCGGTGTCATCGGGACCGGCGCCATCGGCCGCGAACACATCCGCCGCCTGAGCCATACCCTGCTGGGCAGCCGCGTGGTGGCGGTGACCGACATCAATGCCGAGCAGGCCACCCGGGTGGTCCAGGAGCTGGGCATTGCCGCCGAGGTCTACCCGGACGGCCAGGCCCTGATCGCCGCGGCGGACGTCCAGGCCATCGTGGTCGCCTCCTGGGGCCCGACCCACGAGGAATACGTGCTGGCGGCCATCGCCGCCGGCAAGCCGGTGTTCTGCGAAAAGCCCCTGGCGACCACCGCCGAGGGCTGCAAACGCATCGTCGAGGCCGAGCAGGCCCACGGCAAGCGCCTGGTGCAGGTGGGCTTCATGCGGCCCTACGACGCCGGTTACCGCCAGCTCAAGGCGGTGGTCGATGCGGGGCGCATCGGCGCGCCGCTGATGATCCACGCCGCCCACCGCAATCCCACGGTGAGCGAGCACTACAGCACCGACATGGCCATCACCGACACCCTGATCCACGAGATCAACGTGCTGGCCTGGCTGCTGGACGATCACTACGTCTCCGCCCAGGTGGTCTTTCCGCGCAAGGCGCCGGCGGCGCGTGAGCACCTGCGCGATCCCCAGGTGGTGCTGCTGGAGACGGCCAAGGGTGTGCGCATCGACGTCGAGGTGTTCGTCAATTGCCAGTACGGCTACGACATCCAGTGCGAGATCGTCGGCGAGCGCGGCATCGCCCGCCTGCCCGAGCCGACCTCGGTGCAGTTGCGCAGCGAGGCGCGGCTGTCCAACGAGATCCTGATGGACTGGAAGGACAGGTTCATCGCCGCCTACGACGTGGAGCTGCAGGCCTTCATCGATGATCTCGCCGCAGGCCAACTGACCGGGCCCTCGTCCTGGGACGGCTACATCGCCGCGGTGACCGCCGATGCCTGCGTCAAGGCCCAGGACAGCGGCGCCATCGAACCCATCGGCTTGCCCAGCCGGCCGGCCTTCTACGGCTGACCGTCGTCATGCGCTATCAGGTGCGTTTTCGCTGCTGAGAGAGAACCCTGGCCTGGCGCCTGCGTGACCCGGCCGAGGTTTCAGCCGGGCCCGCTGGCCATCCGCTGGACCATCGGGCGAGGGGCGTCGTCAGCGCTCTGGCGCAGGTTTCGCCGGTTTGCTACAGGGTCTGTATATTTTTTCCATAGCGTTTGTATTGGAAATAAAATTCCAATACAGTGGTTTCAGGTAGCTGCACGAACACGATCTTGAGCCGCTCGGCCAAGACGTAACCAACAAGAACAAGATCAGGTGCCGTCCCCATGAAGACTTCCGTATCCCCTACGGTCAACCCCAGCTTCGCCGCCGAATCCGCGCCGCCCCTGCCTGCCATTTTGGGATGGCTGCTCCGGCTGTGCAGTCACGAGCGTTCGGACGCCGTGATCGGTGCCATGCCTGGCGCACCCGTCCTCTACCGACTCAAGTGACGCCCGCCTGACCTGATCGCGAGTATCCCCGAGGCCGGGCTGACCTTGCCTGGCCCTGGCCGCGGTGTACCTCGCGTCGGCACAGCGCTGCCCCTTCGCCATCCCGCCCAGAACGGAGTTTCGTCCATGCCTTGCAAACCTCGCCTTGCCGCCCTTGCCGTGTCCCTGCTGCTGGCCAGCACCTCGGTGCTCGCCGATATGAAGATCGGCGTGAGCATGCCCACCTTCGACGACAACTATCTGACCTACCTGCGCGAAAACATGAGCAAGAAAGCCAAGCAGGACGGGGTCGAGCTGCAATTCGAGGATGCCCGTAACGACGTGGTCAAGCAGCTGAACCAGGTCCAGAGCTTTCTCAGCCAGAAGGTCGATGCGGTGATCGTCAATCCGGTGGATACCGCGGCCACGCGTAACCTGATCGAGTCGGCGACCAAGGCGGGTATTCCCCTGGTGTTCGTCAACCGCAAGCCGAACGATCCCAAGTTGCCCGCCGGGGTGGTGACGGTCACCTCCAATGACCTGGAGGCGGGGCATCTGCAGGCGCAGTACATCGCCGACAAGCTGGGCGGCAAGGGGCAGGTGGCGATCCTGCTGGGTGAGCTGTCCAACAACTCGACCCAGGTGCGGACCACGGGTTTCAAGGAAGTCCTCGCCAAGTACCCCGGCATCAAGATCGTCGAGGAGCAGACCGGCATGTGGCTGCGGGACAAGGGCATGGACCTGACCAGCAACTGGCTGCTGGCGGGCAAGGAGATCGACGGCATCCTGTCGAACAACGACGAGATGGCCATAGGCGCGGCCATGGCGCTCAAGCAGGCCGGCAAGAAGGATGTCCTGGTCGGCGGCGTGGACGGCACGCCCGATGCCCTGGCGGCCATCAAGCGCGGCCTGATGACCGTGTCGGTGTACCAGGATGCGCGCGGCCAGGCCGAGGGCGCGATCAACGCCGCGGAAAAGCTGGCGAAGAAGGAAAGCGTCGAGCAGAACGTGACCATTCCCTACCGGCTCATCACCGCGGAAAACGTGGCGGAATTCCAGGCCATGCTCAAGCAATAGCCGGGGCCCCGGCTCGGGTGGTCCGCCGCGGTCGCCTGAGCGGGGTGACTTATCCGCCAGCCGCAGGAGACCTCTGCAGGTCCCGGAAGCAGGTTGCACTGCGCCAGAAGGCTCCCGATCGGGGGCCTTTTTCATGGTCGGGCGAAAGCATAAAAATTCCAAAAAGATATTGACTGGAAAATAATTTCCAATCAAAGTCGGGGCATGGGTAGTTATCCTGGGCCTCGTCCAGGGCAGCCACTACGACAACAATAAGAAGGTGTGATCATGACGTCCGCTCGCTTGGCGCTCGTGCTTGTCCGCATTCCGCTCCCCAGCTGCCGGGGTCTGTTGCCGCCCTTCGGCAGTGTCGCCACGGTGGAGCTGCGTAGCGGCCGCGCCCTCGATACCCGGCAGGTCGCTGCGCCCAGCGCCGCTCTGGCCACCTCCGCCGTCCGCCAGAACGCCGAGCGTGCCCGCGGCCGCGGCATTCCCCCGCTTTCTCTCGACCGCCGCCCGTGTTTGCCCAGCCTTCCCGCAGGCGTCCGCGTCGCTACCCACTCGCGCGCCGCTGGCGGTCAGCCGCGGGTCGTCACGCGGCAGGGCGCCCCTTGGATGTCGCGACAACTCGTCACCCCTGACCACCCCCAGCAGTCCCAGCGTCCATGACTGAAGCCGCGGGCTGCCCCGGGTGGCCCGCGAGGAGATCCTGATCATGCTCAGCTCCGCCACCACCACGTCGCCCGACGTCCTGCCGGCCGCCTCTGCCAGCGACTACCTGCTCGAGATCGTCGACGTCACCAAGGAGTTTCCCGGCGTCAAGGCGCTGTCCCACGTCCAGCTGCGGGTGCGGCCGGGCACGGTGCTGGCGTTGATGGGCGAGAATGGCGCGGGCAAGTCCACGCTGATGAAGATCATCGCCGGCATCTACCAGCCCGACGCCGGCGAGATCCGCCTGCGCGGCGCACCGGTGCGCTTCGAGACGCCGCTGCAGGCACTGCAGTCGGGCATCGCCATGATCCACCAGGAACTCAACCTGATGCCCTTCATGACCATCGCTGAGAACATCTGGCTGGGCCGCGAGCCGCTCAATGCGCTGCACCTGGTGGATCACGGCAAGATGCGCCGCCAGACCCAGGCGCTGCTCGACCGGCTGCGCATCCGCCTGGACCCCGACGAGGCGGTGGGCGAACTGTCCATCGCCGGGCGGCAGATGGTGGAGATCGCCAAGGCGGTGTCCTACGACAGCGACGTGCTGATCATGGACGAGCCGACCTCGGCCATCACCGAGACCGAGGTGGCGCACCTGTTCTCGATCATCGCCGACCTCAAGGCCCAGGGTAAGGGCATCGTCTACATCACCCACAAAATGGATGAGGTGTTCCAGATCGCCGATGAGGTGGCGGTGTTCCGCGACGGCCAGTACATCGGCCTGCAGCGCGCCGACAGCATGAATGGCGACGGCCTGATCACCATGATGGTGGGGCGCGAGCTGAACCAGCTGTTTCCCGAGCGTACGGCGCCGCGTGAAGAGGTGTTGCTGTCGGTGCGCGACCTGGGCCTGGACGGGGTGTTCTCCGGCGTCTCCTTCGACCTGCACGCCGGCGAGGTGCTGGGCATCGCCGGGCTGATGGGTTCGGGACGCACCAATGTCGCCGAGACCCTGTTCGGCGTGACCCCGGCCACGGCGGGGGAGATCCGCATCGACGGCCAGTCGGTGCGCATGAGCGATCCCTGCCTGGCGATCCAGAAGGGCCTGGCGCTGCTCACCGAGGACCGCAAGGACACCGGCATCTTTTCCTGCCTGACGGTGGGGGAAAACATGGAGGTCGCGGTGCTGCCCGGCTTCGCCCGTGCCGGGTTCGTCCAGCAGGGGCGGCTGGACCTGCTCTGCGAGGAGATGCGCAAGCAGTTGCGGGTGAAGACGCCCTCGCTGGACCAGTGCATCGCCAACCTCTCCGGCGGTAACCAGCAGAAGGCGCTGATCGCCCGCTGGCTGATGACCCAGCCGCGCATCCTGATCCTCGACGAGCCCACCCGCGGCATCGACGTGGGCGCCAAGGCCGAGATCTATCGGCTGATCGCCAAGCTGGCTGCCGAGGGCCTGGCGGTGATCATGATTTCCTCCGAGTTGCCCGAGGTCCTGGGCATGAGCGACCGGGTGATGGTGATGCACGAGGGCACCGTCACCGGCTTCCTCGACCGCAGCGAAGCCACCCAGGAGCGTGTCATGCACCTGGCTTCCGGCAACCCCGTCTTCCATTGAACCGGCCATCGACTCCTGCCGACGTATCCCGAGGTAGCACGCTATGAGCGCCATCCTGGACAAGAAAACCGCGGAATCCCCCGCACCGCGCAGCCGCCGCAGGATTCCTACCGAGGTGGGGATCCTGCTGGTATTGCTGGGCATCGGCCTGGCGTTCGAAGCCTTCGGCTGGCTGCTGCGCGACCAGAGCTTCCTGCTGAATTCCCAGCGCCTGGTGCTGATGATCCTGCAGGTGGCGGTGATCGGCCTGCTGGCCATCGCCGTGACCCAGGTGATCATCACCACGGGGATCGACCTCTCGTCCGGCTCGGTGCTGGCGCTGTCGGCCATGGTAGCGGCGAGCCTCGCCCAGACCTCCGACTTCGGCCGGGCGGTGTTTCCCTCGCTGACCGACCTGCCGGTCTGGGTGCCGGTCATGGCCGGCCTCGGCGTGGGGCTGCTGGCCGGCGCCATCAACGGCAGCATCATCGCCTTCACCGGCATCCCACCGTTCATCGCCACCCTCGGCATGATGGTCTCGGCCCGCGGCCTGGCCCGCTACTACACCGAAGGCCAGCCGATCAGCATGCTGTCGGACAGCTACACCGCCATCGGCGCGGGCGCCATGCCGGTGATCATCTTCCTGGCCGTGGCGGTGGTCTTCCATATCGCCCTGCGCTACACCAAGTACGGCAAGTACACCTACGCCATTGGCGGCAACATGCAGGCGGCGCGCATCTCCGGGATCAACGTCAAGAAGCACCTGATCATCGTCTACAGCATCGCCGGCCTGCTCTCCGGCCTGGCCGGGGTAGTGGCCTCGGCCCGCGCCGCTACTGGGCAGGCGGGCATGGGCATGTCCTACGAATTGGACGCCATCGCCGCGGCGGTGATCGGCGGCACCAGCCTGGCGGGCGGGGTAGGGCGCATCACCGGCACCGTGATCGGCGCCCTGATCCTCGGGGTGATGGCCAGCGGCTTCACCTTCCTCGGCGTCGATGCCTACATCCAGGACATCATCAAGGGCCTGATCATCGTGATCGCCGTGGTCATCGACCAGTACCGCAACAAGCGCAAGGCCAAGCGCTGAGGCTCGACTCAGGCGCAGGGCTGCTCTTC
>CAUQPA010000023.1:0-18957 GCA_963519325.1 uncultured Pseudomonas sp.
TCTACGACCTTGTCCAGGTGCTGCAGGCCATCGAAGCTGTCATGGGCGGCCACCTCCAGGGTCGTCGCACCATTGAGCGCCGTAGCGGTCAGCGGGAACAGGGTGTTGTTGATCAGGGTCGACTTGCCCGAGCCGGACACCCCTGTCACGCAGGTCAGTAGGCCGACCGGGATTTCCAGATTGACGTTCTGCAGGTTGTTGCCGCGCGCGCCCTTCAGCTTCAGCAGCTTCTTCTTGTCCCGTGGCGTCCGCTTGGCCGGCACTACGATCTTCTTGCGACCCGACAGGTACTGGCCGGTGACCGAGTCAGGGTGCTTCATGACCTGGTCCGGGGTGCCCTCCGCAATGATCTGGCCACCGTGCACGCCTGCGCCGGGACCGATGTCGATGACGTAGTCCGCCAGGCGAATGGCATCCTCATCGTGCTCGACGACGATGACGGTGTTGCCCAGATCGCGCAGGTGGGTCAGGGTGCCGAGCAGGCGCTCGTTGTCGCGCTGATGCAGGCCAATGGAGGGCTCGTCGAGGATGTACATGACGCCTACCAGGCCCGCACCGATCTGGCTGGCCAGGCGGATACGCTGGGCTTCACCGCCGGATAGCGTATCGGCGCTGCGGTCCAGGGTCAGGTAATCCAGGCCCACGTTGACCAGGAACTGCAGGCGCTCGCGGATTTCCTTGAGGATCTTGTCGGCGATCTGTTGCCGCTGGCCCTTGAGGGTGAGGTCCTGGAAGTACTGGGTGGCATCGCCCACCGGCAGGCGGGTGACGGCCGGCAATGTCTTGTCGCCGACCCAGACATGCCGGGCCTCACGCCGCAGGCGGGTGCCGTTGCAGTCCGGGCAGTGCTGGGTGCTCAGGTACTTGGCCAGCTCCTCGCGCACGCTCTGGGATTCGGTCTCGCGGTAGCGGCGCTCCAGATTGGGCAGGATGCCTTCGAAGGGGTGGGCACGCTTGACGATATCGCCGCGGTCATTGAGGTAGCGGAAGTTGACGCTTTCCCGTCCCGAGCCGCTGAGCACGGCCTTGCGGTGCTTGTCATCGAGGCTCTTGAAGGGTTCGTCCAGGCTGAAGCCATAGTGACTGGCCAGGGAGCCCAGCATCTGGAAGTAGTAGACGTTGCGTCTGTCCCAGCCGCGAATGGCACCCTCGCTGAGGCTGAGTTCCTCGTTGACGACCCGCCGGGCATCGAAGAACTGCTTCACGCCCAGGCCATCGCAGGTCGGGCAGGCGCCGGCCGGGTTGTTGAAGGAGAACAGCTTGGGTTCCAGCTCGCCGATGGAGAAGCCGCAGACCGGGCAGGCGAAGCGTGCGGAAAAGACGATCTCCTCGCCACTGTCACCTTCCATGGGCGCGATGATGGCGATGTCGTCGGCCAGCTTGAGGGCCGTCTCGAAGGACTCCGCCAGGCGCTGCTGGAGGTCTTCGCGCACCTTGAAGCGATCCACCACCACTTCGATGGTGTGCTTCTTTTGCTTGTCGAGCTTGGGCAGCTCATCCATCTCGTGCAGGCGACCATTGACGCGCACGCGCACGAAGCCCTGGGCGCGCAGTTCCTCGAACACCGACAGGTGCTCACCCTTGCGCTCGCGCACGATGGGGGCGAGCAGCATCAGCCGCTGGCCTTCCGGCATGGCCAGCACCTGGTCGACCATCTGGCTGACGGTCTGGGCTTCCAGGGGGACGTCGTGCTCCGGGCAACGCGGCGTGCCGACCCGCGCATAGAGCAGGCGCAGGTAGTCGTAGATCTCGGTGATGGTGCCGACCGTGGAACGCGGGTTGTGCGAGGTGGACTTCTGCTCGATGGAGATCGCCGGGGACAGGCCTTCAATGGTGTCGACATCGGGCTTTTCCATCATCGAGAGGAACTGGCGGGCATAGGCCGACAGGGATTCCACGTAGCGGCGCTGGCCTTCGGCATAGAGGGTGTCGAAGGCCAGAGAGGATTTGCCGGAGCCGGACAGCCCGGTGATGACGATGAGCTTGTCCCGGGGGAGGGTAAGGTCGATGTTCTTCAGGTTATGGGTGCGGGCCCCACGGATGAGGATTTTATCCACGTAGACTTCTGCCTCGTTTTGGCGACGCTTCGATAGGAAAGAGGTCTCGTCTCAGGCTGCGGCTATCTGCCGCGCCTGTGAGAGAGGGGTCAAGACTGGTAAAATTGCTGGCCCGACTGCGGTGATCGGGCGTTCGTGATCCTGGCGGTCGGGAATGTTCGGACGAGCGCTCGGCTATCTTCACCGCTTCCTCCCTAAATGGTCATTGTCACGACTGTTTTAAAGCTGTGTGGCGACACAAAAGCCTGTCGCCGACGAGAGGATTATCAATGCTCGACAAGCGCAGCGAAGCCATGAGCGGCGTAGAACGCCGTGCCGCCCTGGGGCTGGCCCTGGTCTTCGCCTTTCGTATGCTCGGTATGTTCATGGTGCTCCCGGTCCTGGCTACCTATGGTCAGGAGCTGGCGGATGCCACTCCGGCACTCATCGGCCTCGCCATCGGTGCCTATGGTTTGACCCAGGCGGTCTTGCAAATTCCCCTGGGGACGCTGTCTGATCGCATCGGCCGGCGCCCCATCATCATAGGTGGACTGCTGGTGTTCGCCCTTGGTGCCGCCATCGCCGCCAACGCCCACTCCATCTGGGGGGTCATCGCCGGTCGCATCGTGCAGGGTGGCGGGGCCATCTCCGCGGCCATCATGGCGCTGCTGTCGGACCTGACGCGTGAGCAGCACAGGACCAAGGCGATGGCGACCATCGGCATGAGCATCGGGGTATCCTTCGCCGTGGCGATGGTCGCCGGACCGCTGCTGACCCGCGCCTATGGTCTCTCCGGACTGTTCTGGGCCACCTGCGGCCTGGCCCTGGTCGGCCTGGTCATCGTGCTGTTCCTGGTTCCGCGCCATGCCTCGCCCTTCGCCCATCGAGAGTCGAACCTGGCGCGCCAGGCGCTCGGAGCGACGCTGCGCAACCGCGACCTGCTACGGCTGGACTTCGGCATCCTGTCGCTGCACGCCGTGCTGATGGCCAGCTTCGTCGTCTTGCCGCTGGCCCTGGCCGGCCACGCCGGCTTGCCCAAGGAAGAACACTGGTGGGTCTACCTCACGGCGCTGGTGGTCGGCTTTTTCGCCATGGTCCCCTTCATCATCTATGGTGAAAAGAAGCGCCGCATGAAGCGCGTGCTGGTGGGCGCCATCAGCGTCCTGGTGCTGTGCGAGCTGTACTTCTTTTTCTTCAGCAGCAGCCTGGTGGCGCTGGTCATCGGCATCGTGGTGTTCTTCACCGCCTTCAATCTGCTGGAGGCCTCGCTGCCTTCGCTGGTGAGCAAGGTGGCGCCTGCCGGTGGCAAGGGCACGGCGATGGGGATCTACTCCACCAGTCAGTTCCTAGGTTCCGCATTGGGCGGTATCCTCGGTGGCTGGCTGTTCCAGCACGGTGGCCTGTCCACCGTCTTCCTGGGTTGTGCTGCGCTTTGCCTGGGCTGGGCGGTGATTGCTGGTACGATGCGGGAACCACCCTATGTCACCAGTCTGCGTTTGCCGGTTGCCTCCGCGCTAGTCAACGACCAGGGATTGGTCGAACGCCTGTTGGCCCTGGCCGGAGTGACCGATGCGGTAATGGTGGCGGAAGAACAAGCCGTCTACATCAAGATCGATACTAAAATCGTCGATCGAGCGAAATTGGAGCGACTGGTAAGCCAAACGCCAGTCGCCGCTTGATCGACAGGCTCATCAGGAGATCCATATGGCCCGTGGCGTCAACAAAGTCATCCTCGTCGGCAACGCCGGCGCTGATCCCGAAACCCGTTACATGCCCAACGGCAATGCCGTGACCAACGTCACCCTCGCCACCAGCGAGAGCTGGAAGGACAAGCAGACCGGCCAGCAGCAGGATCGTACCGAGTGGCACCGCGTGGTGTTCTTCGGTCGTCTCGCCGAGATCGCCGGCGAATACATCCGCAAGGGCTCCCAGGTCTATGTCGAGGGCACCCTGCGTACCCGCAAGTGGCAGGGGCAGGACGGTCAGGATCGCTACACCACCGAAATCGTGGTCGACATCAACGGCAACATGCAGTTGCTCGGTGGCCGCGGTGGCAATGCCGGCGGTAACGACGAATACAACCAGAGCGCGCCTACGCCCCAGCAGCAACGTGCTCCCCGTCCGCAGCAGGCGGCCCCCCAGGGCGGCGGTCAGCAGTACGACCAGCGTCCTCCGCAGCAGCCGCAGTCCCGTCCGCAGCAGCAGCCTGCCCAGCAGGACTACGACAGCTTCGACGACGACATTCCGTTCTAGCCCTGACCTAAGATAAAAACGTAAAGTTTTACTCTAGAACCCCCGTATATCGGGGGTTTTGTGTTTTTGCATGTGTAAAAATATTATTGACATAAATAGTAAGTTGAATACCATGTAAAAACGTATCTATTTGGAGGCGGTCATGGGGCTTTCGGTTAGGCATGTCATCTTTGATGACGGCGAGCGCTATATGCTTCTCGTTGACGAAAGCGGGATGCCCCTTTACTTCCCAGCTTTGTACGCCGCCGTAGTTGTCCGAGGTGGCAGTAGGGCGGTAAATACCCTCAGAAATGCCTTAAGTGCGATAAAGGCGCTCTACGATTGGCAGCGCGACTGCAAGGTCGATATCGAGTCTTGTTTTTCTTGCGGTGTGCATCTCGAGGCTCATCAGATTCACGCGTTACGCGATTTCATGCAGCGCTCAATAGATGGCGATGCGCAGCCTGAAAGGACGGTCACCTCAATCGCTGCGCGCAGGCACAAGTCAAAGGTGGTCTCGACCAAGGTGCAATATGCTCGCCTGACGGTCGTTGCGGATTACCTTGGTTTCCTCGCGGTCCAGCTTCAGCAAGGCTCTGAAGAAGCTAAGAAACGTATTCAGGCTATGGTCAGCTCGATCAGAGCCTGTCGCCCGAAAATTTCCAATAAGTCGCAAAAGGATCGGGATGAGATTCATCTCGATGTTGAATTGCTCGACAGGCTCGACAATGTGCTCAAGCCTGGCAGTGAGGGAAATCCGGTTAAAAGTTATGAGGTGCAGGTTCGCAATGCGTTAATGATCGCCATTTTGCGCGTGACAGGCATGCGGCGCGGTGAGTTGTTGAACCTGAAAGTTGAGGACATCAACTTTGCTGCTAATAAGCTATCGATCGTGCGGCGGCCGGATGCAAAAGGTGATCTACGCGCATATCAGCCCGTCGTGAAGACTCGGGAACGCACCATTCCGGTAGATCCTTTGCTGGTTGAGCGCATTCACGACTACGTACTCAAATATCGGAGCAAAGTGCCTGGAGCGAAAAAGCACGGCTATCTATTCGTGACGCATAAAGCCGGCCCGTCTTGTGGTCGGCCGCTGTCGATTGCCGGATTCGCAAAGTTTATGTTCGAAATCAAGAGTGTAGGGCCCGAGTTTGATGGTGTGCATGCCCACGCGTTGCGCCACGCTTGGAATTATATGTTCTCTCAACAATTGGATGGAAAAGGCGTTTCGCCTGAGCGAGAGCAGCAAGTGCGCTCATACCTGATGGGCTGGAGTCCGACATCTGGAACGGCAGCGACATACAACAAGCGGCACATCAAAGAGGAAGCGGCTAAGGCGGTTCTCGGGTTGCAAGATCGCTATCTAAGCAGGGGAGGCAAGGCATGATTGCACTATCTGCGCTAGCAGTAGTTGATGAAGGGCTTGTTTCGCGGGAAGGCTATACGTTCAGGCTCAGCGATGATCGGTGGAGGCTTAGCAAGGACTACACTTTCCCCGTTGCTGCAATCACTAGCCTGTTGAGTGCAGGCCTGAATTTGTCATTTCGTCATGTGCTCGCGTTTTATGCCACAACAGCTTCGCCGGGGTATGCGCAAAGTTGTTTTTACCACTGCAAGGCTTATTTAAATGCGACCGCCGGCCAGGGGCCATTTAGCGTCGAATCGTTGATCTCGTACCGATCCACGCTCGACAAAAAAACCGAGTGGCAGTTGGCTACAGTGCGAACTTTCATCAAGCAGTGGCATGCAATGGGGCACCCTGGCATTGCTGATGAGGTCATTCAAATACTGTGTAAGTGGCGCCTCAGTGCTGGTGAGCGAGGTTATGCCGTCCAGTCGATGTGCCCTGAGTCTGGGCCGTTGACCGATATTGAAATGCAAGGCGTGGTCGAGGCCGTCATTACTGCTTTTGGTGAGGGGCGTCTGGCACTAGGGGATACCGCACTTACGCTCATTTTAGCATTGACTGGTCGGCGACGAGTGCAGGTCGCCGCGTTGAAGGTCAAGGACCTCATCAAGCAGACCAGCAAAGACGGCATAGACAGGTTTTTTATCAACTTCCCGCGTGCAAAGCAGCATTTTCAGGGCTGGCGCAGTTCATTTAACAAGTTCCCGATCAGCGAAGACCTCTGGCTTGTTTTGCAACAGCAGGCGGCGGCTGTTCAGAGGGAATTTATAGGTATGATCGGCGCCGAAGTGGCCTCAAAGCTGGTTCCAGAATTGCCCTTATTTCCGAACCTTAGCGTGCTCGATCCCAATCTCAGCTTGGAAGAGCAGCTGAAGATGGATTATTTGCACATGCGAACTAGCAATACGGGCAACGTACTGTGTCGGGTTTCAGAAGTAATCAACGTCATCAGCGAGCGCACCGGCCTGCCAATCAATCTTACGCCCTATCGCTTCCGATACACGTTGGGTACGAACTTGGCGCGTGAGGGCAAGCGTGAGTACGTGATTGCTGAGGCGCTGGACCACTCTGACACGCAGCATGTCGGCGTCTACGTCAAAAATATCCCCGATATCATTAAGCACATCAACAAAGCAGTAGCCCTGCGGCTCGGACCTATCGCTCAGGTATTCCAGGGTGTGCTTATCGTGTCTGAGAGCGACGCGATACGTGGCAACGACCCTAGTAGTCGCATCACTAATGGGGCGAAAGGTGTTGGTACATGCGGCAGCTACGGGTTTTGCGGGGCGCTAGCACCCATTGCCTGTTACACCTGCAATAACTTTCAGCCGTGGCTTGATGGCCCTCACGAGACCGTCCTTGACGGGCTAATCAAAGAGCGTGAAAGCGTCTTTGAGCAGACAGGCGACCTGAAGATTGCTTCCGTCAATGATCGTCTGATACTTGCCGTCAGCGATGTTGTAAATCGTTGTAATGCAATGAGGGGGGAGGCAGGGTATGTCTAATATTCTGCTTTTTAAGCCTAAAGCAGAGCTTGATGCTAGGGCTAATCTGGAAGCGTTCATTGCCATATGTCGTGACAAGCTGACAGTGTTCGGGGTCAATCTGGACTGGGAAAGCCATGCTTGGCCAAAAGTATGCAATTTTACTGTCGCTGGAGCGCCCTCGCGCGGGTACTCGCAAGAACAGTTGCTGAGCGCAGAGATCATCCCGTTCGCCAAGGCCTATATGCGTTACCAGCAGGGCCACAACCCAACAAAGCTCAAAAATGAAATCAAGGCCATTCGGTGCATCGAAAAAGCCTTGTTACAGGTCAAAGGCAAGGCCGATATCACCTTGGTCGATGCCAATGTCTTGGATATTGCTGTGGATGTTGCGCGCGAAACTCCAGCGACTGCTTATCAATCTGGAATTGCCCTTCGCAAGCTCGTTGAGTTCCTCAATGACAGCGGAATAATCCCGCGCCAAATTATCTGGAAAAATCCGATCTCGAAGCCTGCAGAGATCATCCGGACAGACTCGGAGGGCAAGGCTAGGCGCAATGCGAAGATGCCGGATGAGCAATGGCTGGACTGGATGGCCGAGATGTTCGCAAATGACCTTCAGGCGCCGCGAGACCGATTCACTACGTCGATCTTCGCTTTGTTGATGTGCGCGCCGTCACGCATTACTGAGATTCAGGACTTACCTGTAAGCTGCCTGCACTATGAAGTTGATGACCAGGGCACCAAGTGCGTAGGGCTTAGATTTTATGGTGGAAAGGGATTTGGTGCTGACATCAAGTGGTCCTCTGAGGTCTTTAACGAGACGGCCATCGAGGCTGTTCGGCGGCTCACCGAGCTGTCCAAAGAAGGGCGCGAGTTAGCTAAATGGTACGAACAGAATCCTGACAGGTTCTATCGCCATGAAAGCTGCCCCAATGTACGAGAAACGCAACCGTTGACCGATGAGCAGGCGTGCGGAGCGTTGGGCTTGTCGAACGAGGATTCACGAGCCGCCCTAAGGCAATATTTCAAGAAATATGAGCCTTATCAGATTCTTCAGGTTACGGGCGAGCCGTTGACCCTCGAGTTCCTTAATACCTATTGCCGCAGCCAGTTACCCGAAGGCTGGCCTTGGAAAAACAAGGAACGGCATATTAAGTACTCCGATGCGCTCTGCTGCTTTCGCTGGAACGAGTTGCGTGGAGATATGGACCCTAGTCCAGTGCTGTTGTGGACGCCTTCCAAGAGTTCGTTCACAACCGATTTGAATTATATCGATGGCCAAGAAAGAAGCATCTGGAAGCGCAATGGCTATAAGAATTTGGATGGATCTGAAATATCGATGACCTCTCACCAGGTTAGACACTATTTGAACACCATCGGGCAGCAGAATGCCCTTGGTGAGCTTTACATTGCCCGCTGGTCTGGGCGCGCAAATATTCACCAAAATGCCACTTACAACCACATGACTACCGATGAGTACGTGGCTCTAGCTAAGGGTGTTGGTGTTGGCTCGGCGCTTGCAAAAATCAAGGCCAACATGCCGGTGAGCTTTGCCGATCTTGAAGCTGTGGGCGAGGGTATTGCTCATGTCACTGAGTACGGTTTCTGTGTTCACGACTTTTCGATGTTGCCCTGCCAGAAACATCGTGATTGTCTGAACTGCACGGAGCAGGTCTGCGTGAAAGGCGATGACAGCAAATTGCAGCGCTTGACGCAGCAGCGCGAGGGTATTCGGTTGCAACTCAAGAAAGCCCAGGACGCCAGCAGTTCTGGTGAGTTCGATGTGGGCAGTGTTGACCGTTGGACAGCGCATCAGGTTAAGACGCTCGAGCGAGTTGAACAGCTGATTCAAATTCTTGAGTCGCCTGAAACTGCAAATGGTGCAGTGATTCGTATGCGACATGATCAGGAGTTCAGTCCGCTAAAGCGGGCGCTCGCGGCTAAGTCCGCAACACCTAAGCTGTCAGCCCCAGCTAAAGATATTGAGGAACCGGAAATCGATGAACTGCGCGCGCTGCTGGGGGTTTAGGTCATGGCCAAGCATCTAGCAGGAAAGGACATCGATATCATCATCAACCAGATCGACAGTGTGCGAGACAAGCTGACCTGGGATGGCTTGTGTGATGCAGTCGCTCCGTTGATCGGCACGCGGCCTACTAGGCAGACACTGAATGCTCATGAGCGCGTCAAGACGGCATTCGCGCTCAAAAAAGAGCAAATCAAGTCCGGATTCCAAAGCTCAAAGAGACCAGCAAGCTTGGCTATTGCAGAGCAGCGTATCAGTCGTCTGGAAAGCGAAAATGATCGGCTAAAGCGTGAAAATCAGCTCCTGCTGCAACGGTTCGCTACCTGGCAGTACAATGCTTACAAGCACGGAATGACACCCGCAAAGCTCGATGCGCCGCTCCCCGCCATTGACCGCGATTCATCAGAGAAGAAGGGCTAGGCGGACGCCCACCATGTGAGACCGCTGATGCAAATTATGCGGCCAACCAACCGCTACGAATGCCCAGCCGGACACAGGATAGACGAGAGGACAAGGAAGGTTATTCGCCAACCCCGCGAGATTGCGTTATGGCCCCATTTGGGCTGTATGTTTAATTCGATTATTAAAAATGTCGCCGCCCTTAATTCGGCCGACAACAGGACAATAGACCCCACTCATGAACCAATACGCCCATAACAAGCTCGTCTCCTTCATTTGGTCCATCGCAGATGACTGCCTTCGCGACGTTTATGTTCGGGGCAAATACCGTGATGTCATCCTGCCCATGGTTGTTCTGCGCCGTCTGGACACACTTCTGGAGCCGACCAAAGCCGAGGTTTTGGAGGAGGTTCGCTTCCAGAAAGACGATATGAAGGCGACCGAGCTGGACGACGCGCCCCTGAAAGCGGCCTCCGGTTATGTGTTCTTCAACACCAGCAAATGGACGCTGAAGCAGCTGCACGCCACAGCCACCAATAACCAGCAGATCCTGCTGGCCAACGTTGAGGACTACCTGAACGGCTTCAGTGACAACGTCAAAGAGATCATCTCGTGCTTCAAGTTGCTGGAGCAGATGCGCCACATGGCGAACAAGCAGGTCCTGCTTGATGTGCTGGAAAAGTTCATCTCACCCTATATCAACCTGACGCCGCACCAGATCGAAGACCCTGAAGGCATTACCATGCCCGGCTTAAGTAACCTTGGCATGGGCTACGTCTTCGAAGAACTGATCCGCAAGTTCAACGAAGAAAATAACGAAGAGGCGGGCGAGCATTTTACTCCGCGTGAGGTGATCCACCTCATGACGCACCTCATCTTCGACCCTATCAAAGACAGCTTGCCACCCGTCATGACCATCTATGACCCCGCCTGCGGCAGCGGCGGCATGCTGACGGAATCGCAGAACTACATCATTGACCCCGATGGCTTGATCAAGGCCAGCAGCGACGTCTATCTGTACGGCAAGGAAATCAACGACGAGACCTATGCCATCTGCAAATCCGACATGATGATCAAAGGCAACAACCCCGAAAACATCAAGGTCGGCTCCACCCTGTCCACCGACGAATTCGCCGCCCATCGCTTTGACTTCATGCTCTCAAACCCGCCCTACGGCAAAAGCTGGAACAGCGAGCTGAAATATATCAAGGATGGCAAAGACGTAATTGACCCCCGTTTCAAGGTGCCGCTGACCGATTACTGGGGCAGCGTCGAGGTTCAGGATGCCACCCCCCGCTCCAGTGACGGCCAACTGCTGTTCTTGATGGAAATGGTGGGCAAGATGAAGTCCACCAAAGACAGCCCCATCGGCGCGCGCATCGCCTCCGTCCACAACGGCTCAAGTCTGTTTACGGGCGATGCTGGCAGCGGCGAATCCAACATCCGCCGTTACATCATTGAAAATGACTTACTCGATACCATCATCCAGCTGCCGAACAACCTGTTCTACAACACAGGCATCACCACCTATATCTGGTTGCTGAGCAACGCCAAACCCGCCGCCCGGCGGGGGCGTGTGCAACTGATAGACGCCAATCTGTTGTATCGCAAGCTGCGCAAGAACCTTGGCGATAAAAACTGCGAATTCGCCCCCGAGCATATCGAAGAGATCATCGCCGCCTACCTCAATTTCCAGCCCATCGAACGGCAGATCGACGCCAATAACGATCCCGTAGGCATCGCGGTACAGATCTTTGACAACAGCGATTTCGGCTATTACAAGGTCACTATCGAACGCCCCGACCGCCGTCGCGCGCAGTTCAGCGCGGAGCGCCTGGAGGCTCTGCGCTTTGACAAATCCTTGCGCGAGCCGATGGAGCAGCTCTGGGCCGAACACGGCATCAAGGTCTACGAGCCCGGCTTCCTGAAATCACAGGCCAAGGCGATCCAGGCCTGGTGCGAGGAACGTGAGATTGCCCTGAACACTAAACAGCGCGCCAAGCTGGTCGATACAGCTTCATGGGTGGCTCAGCGCGATTTGATCGAGGTGGGCTTGCAGCTGATGCAGGCGGTGGGCACCGATGAGTCAGGCGATTTCAATGCCTTCAGCGAACAAGTCACCAAGATGTTGAAAGCTCGCAAAATTAAGCTTTCGGCTACCGAAAAAAACGCCATCCTGAATGCGGTCAGCTGGTATGCCGAAGACGCCGCCAAGGTCATCGACAAATCCCTGCGCTTTACTGCAGCTGAGCTTGCGTCGGTGGCAGCGCGGCTGGGTTGCGAGGTGGATGATCTGGACGATTTCGGTTTATATCGTCAGCCGGATGGCAGCTATCTGAGCTATGCCAGCAGCAGCGATTTACGCGATACCGAATCTGTGCCGCTAAAAGACAGTATCCACCGCTATTTCTGCGCCGAAGTGAAACCGCATGTAGATGAAGCATGGATCAATCGAGACGGCTTCAAGATCGGGTATGAGATTAGCTTTAACAAATACTTCTACCGTCACAAGCCCCTGCGTAGCCTTGAGGACGTGACGCAGGATATTCTGGCGCTGGAGCAAAAGGCCGATGGCCTGATCGCCGATATTCTTGGCGTAAAGACGGTCGACTTGGCGGGAGTAGTGTGATGGGGATGACAGCCTATCCGGCTTATGACAGCTACAAGTACAGCGGCGAGGGCTGGATCGAGGGTGTACCCGTTCATTGGGAACCCCGCAAACTGAAACAGCTTTTTAAAGAGAAGAAGCATCGGCCAAACCTGTCGCTCAACTGCGGATCAATCAGTTTTGGCGAGGTCGTCGAAAAGGATGACGAACGCGTACCGCTTGCCACGAAAGCGTCGTATCAGGAAGTCAGCAAGGGCGAGTTCCTCGTCAACCCTCTGAACCTTAACTACGACTTGAAAAGCCTTCGTATCGGGCTTTCAGACATAGACGTTGTGGTAAGTGCTGGTTACCTCGTCCTGCAAGCCAAGGAAAGCATGGACAAGCGGTATTTCAAGTATTTGCTACATCGCTATGACGTGGCCTACATGAAATTGCTAGGCTCGGGCGTGCGGCAGACCATCAGCTTCAATCACATTGCAAACAGCATTCTAATTGCGCCGCCCCTCCACGAACAGCGCGCCATTGCTGCGTTCCTCGATCAAAAGTGCGCAGGACTGGATGATGCGGTGCGGATTAAGGAGCAGCAGATTGCTTTGTTGAAAGAGAGGCGGCAGATCCTTATCCAAAACGCTGTGACCCGCGGACTGAAGCCATTCGCTCCGATGAAAGACAGTGGTGTCGACTGGATCGGGCAAATCCCTACTCATTGGGAGGTGCGGCGAAGCAAGTTTGTCTTTTCTCAACGCAAGGAATTGGCTCGTAGGGATGACGTGCAGCTTTCCGCGACGCAGTCTTACGGAGTCATACCGCAGGAAGAGTTTGAGGATCTAGTGGGTCGCCGGGTCGTTAAGATCCAAACTAACCTTGAAAAGCGTAAGCATGTTGAATTGGACGATTTCGTTATCAGTATGCGCAGTTTTCAGGGCGGTCTGGAGCGGGCTTGGTCTGCAGGCTGCATTCGCTCGTCATACATCATCCTTCGTCCACTGGAGTCTATCAGTCCTGATTTCTTCGGTTATCTATTCAAGAGTCCTCGTTATATAAAGGCGCTACAGGCAACTGGCAGTTTTATACGAGATGGCCAAGACCTGAGCTTTGACAACTTCTCTATGGTTGATCTCTTCATCCCGCCCTTGAACGAACAGGCGGAAATTGCAGCCTACATCAAGTCAGGCTGCACAAAAATCGACACGGGCATTTCCATCAAGCAAGACCAGATCGCCGCGCTTAAGGAATACAAAACCTGCCTGATCAACGCTGCAGTCACCGGTAAGATTAAAGTGGCTATCTAAACAAAGGGATTTGGAATATGGGTGACGCTAAGACTATTTACGACAATCTTGTTCGTCAGATTGATGCCGACTGTGCTCGGAGTAACTGCGGGGGCACCTTGAGCCTCTGCGAAACCTTAGAAATGCAGAGCTGCGAAAAGCCTTACGGAGCAATGGGGCAGCACTACGTCTTTGACATGGTATTCCCGAACGGAGATAGGTTAGATCTCAGTTTCAAGTGGTATGACAAGCCCAAGCCGTTGTCAATACAGCCCGATATCCATAAATTTCATGTGACCTACACCCCTAAAGAAGGCAACCCGCTCTCTCATTCACACAGCTACGAAGAATAGGGGCGGATAGTATGGTCAGTAATACCAAGGAAATTGCGCTAGAGCAGGCTATTCAGAAGCATCTGACCGGTTGGACGACCGAAGAGCTGGCTGGCCAGCCAGCACCGTTGGGCAGTGCCCTCTATCGCATCGGCCTGCCCGGTGATTTCAGCGCCCAATACGCGCTGGACGCAGTTATGTTCTGGCAGTTTCTTGAGACCACACAGGGTAAGGAGCTGACCAAGCTGCAATCTCGCAACCCCTCGGATTGGCGGGCCAAGATCCTTGAGCGCTTCGACCGACTGATCAAAAAGCACGGGCTGCTGCATCTGCTGAAAAAGGGCCTTTCAGTCGATGACGCGTTCTTCTCGCTGATGTACCCCGCCCCGCTGGCCAGCTCTGCTGCCCGCGTCCACGAAAACTTCGCTGCCAATATCTGGAGCATCACTCGACAGATCCGCTATTCGCAGAGCAATCCGCTTGAAGAAATCGACATGGTGCTGTTCCTGAACGGCATGCCTCTGATTACGGTGGAGTTGAAGAACGCCTGGACCGGCCAGACCGCGCGCTTTCACGGCCAGAAGCAGTACCGCGAAAAGCGCGATGCCACCCAGCCTCTGCTGCAATTCGGCCGCGCACTGGTGCATATGGCGGTGGATACCGATGAGGTGTACATGGCCACTAAACTGACCGGTCCCAGTACGTTCTTCCTGCCCTTCAACAAGGGTCACAACAACGGCGAGGGCAACCCGCCCAACCCAAAGGGCCACAAGACCGCCTATCTGTGGGAAGAGGTATTCGCGCCGAAAAGCATGGCTGGGATCATCCAGCACTTTGTCCTATTAGAGGGCAAGGCGACTGACCCCTTGGCAAAGAAATCTCTAATCTTCCCGCGTTATCAGCAACTAGATGTGGTGCGCAGCCTGCTAGAGCACGCCTCGACCAATGGGGTTGGGCACAGCTATCTGATCCAGCATTCGGCAGGTTCGGGCAAATCAAACTCTATCACCTGGGCGGCCTATCAGTTGATCGAAGCGTACCCCGACAGTGCAGGTCTGCCGGGCGCCAAGGGTCTGGACCAACCTTTGTTTGACTCGGTCATTGTGGTGACGGACCGGCGCTTGCTCGACAAGCAGCTGCGCGACAACATCAAGGATTTCTCTGAGGTCAAGAACCTCGTCGCCCCAGCACTGCGCTCAGCCGACCTAAAATCGGCGCTGGAGAATGGTAAGAAGATCATCATCACGACGATCCAGAAATTCCCCTTCATCATCGACGGCATATCGGACCTAAGCGAAAAGCGGTTCGCGGTAATCATCGACGAGGCGCACAGCGGCCAAAGCGGCCAGGCCCATGACACCATGAACCGCGCAATGGGTGCGGGCGATGTGGACCCGGACGAGGAAGACCCGCAAGACCGCATTCTGGCCGCAATGCAATCGCGCAAGATGCGTGGCAACGCCTCCTATCTGGCGTTCACCGCCACGCCCAAGGCGACCACGCTAGAGAAATTTGGCGAGCGGCAGCCGGATGGCAGCTTCAAGCCGTTCCACCTTTACAGCATGAAGCAGGCTATCGAGGAGGGTTTCATCCTCAACGTGCTGGCCAACTACACGACCTATAAAAGCTATTACGAAATCCAGAAGTCGGTGGAAGAAAATCCGCTTTTCGACACCAAAAAGGCCCAGAAGAAGCTACGCGCCTATGTCGAACGCAGCCAGCACACGATCAATACCAAGGCTGAGATCATGCTGGATCACTTTATCCCGCAGGTGGTGAACACCAAGAAACTGCGCGGCAAGGCCAAGGGCATAATCATCACCCAGAACATTGATGCCGCGATCCGCTATTACAAGGCGGTGACCAAGCTGCTCGACGCTCAAGGAAGCCCATTCAAGGCGTTGATCGCCTTTTCGGGCGAGAAGACGGTCGATGGGGAGAAATACACCGAGGCAGAGATGAACGGCTTTGCCGAAAGTGAGACGCGGGAAAAGTTCGACACCGACGACTATCGGCTGCTGATCGTGGCCAACAAGTATCTGACCGGGTTTGACCAGCCCAAGCTGACGGCGATGTATGTAGATAAGAAGCTGCAGTTCGTCCTGGCCGTCCAGGCGCTGTCTCGTCTGAATCGTTCGGCCCCGAAGCTGGGTAAGCGAACGGAAGATCTATTCATTCTCGACTTTTTCAACAGTGTTGATGACATCAAGACTGCCTTCGACCCTTTCTACACCGTGACAACGCTGTCCGAGGCGACCGATGTCAACGTGCTGCACGAGCTGAAGGACGTTCTGGATCAGGTTGGCGTTTATGAATGGCAGGAGGTCGAGGATTTTGTCGTGCGGTACTTCGCTGGTGAAGACGCCCAAAAGCTTAGTCCGATCATTGACGTTGCGGCGGAACGCTTCAACGCGGGCTTGGACCTACCCGATACCGAAAAGATTGACTTCAAAATTAAGGCCAAGCAGTTCGTGAAGATCTACGGTCAGATGGCCTCGATCATTCCGTTTGAGGTCTTGGCGTGGGAAAAACTGTTCTGGTTCCTGAAGTTTCTGGTCCCCAAGCTAAAGATCAAAGATCCCAGTCAAGACATGCTCGATGAACTCCTGGATGCGGTTGATCTTTCATCCTACGGCTTGGAGCGCGTCAAGCTGAACCATGAGATTGGTCTCGATGCATCCGATACCGAATTGACGCCCCAAAACCCAAACCCGAGGGGCTATCGTGAGGGTGACCCCGAGACTGACCCCCTTGATGAAATCATTCGCAGCTTCAACGAACGTTGGTTTCAAGGGTGGAGTGCCACTCCCGAAGAGCAGCGGGTCAAGTTCGTCAATATCGTCAACAGCATTCGCGCCCACCCGGACTACACCGCCAAGTACGAAGAGAATGCTGACCCCTACAACCGTGGCCTTGCCCTGGAAAAGATGCTTCAGGACGTAATGCTGAAGCGGCGTAAGGACGAGCTGGAGCTTTACAAGCTGTTTGCGTCAGACCCTGCGTTTAAGTCGGCATGGAGCCAGAATATCGAACAGGTACTAAACTAGAACCTGGACAATCGACCCAGTGCATAAACTTAAGGGTGTGCCAAAACCTAGCAACAATTGATATTGCTTCGCGAGCAGCCCACCCCGAGCGCTAGCTTGTAAAGTTGACGCTCCTGAAGTGGTAACGCTTGATCACGTCGATAGTCACGAATCATGCTCCCCATGGGCTCTAAAGTCCTGCTGGGGTATGAGCGTGCGCTCAGTTTGAGCATGGAGAACGTTCCTGGGTTGGCATTTCCAGAGAATAGACCAGTACTCGATGATGCGCTCAGGCAGCTCGGTAGTCACTGGAAAGTCTTAGGTCCAGTGATTCTGGATGCCTCCCATTTCGGCGCTCCAACCAAACGGAAAAGGGTGTTCGTATTTGGATTTAACTCCCTAAAGCTCAACGCCCCGGACCTCGGTTACCTTACTGAGCCTGCCTCCTATTCGACGACGGTCCGCGATGCCATTTTCGACTTGAAAGACGCCGTATCTCCGGGAGTCGGTGATGGGAACGGCCACTGGGTTTATAGCCAGGCTTTAAACCTTTCCAAATATGCAAAGCGCATGCGCTCCAAATCTGGCTTCTTCACTGGTCACCAGCGAACGGTACATAAAATGGAGACGATAAAGCGCTTTTCGATGGTTCCCCAAGGGAGCGTGGATGTCGTGGGTAAGCACAAGCGACTCGAGTGGGGTGGACTTTGCCCTACGCTTCGAGCGGGAACAGGAAGTGATCGGCGCTCCTATCAGTCGGTTAGGCCACTGCATCCGGATGAAAACAGAGTCATTACGCCGAGAGAGGCCGCGCGACTGCAGGGTTTTCATGACGACTTTATCTTTCACTCTACGACGCGGCACAGCTTCAGGATGATCGGCAATAGCGTCTCGCCTATCATCGCTGAGGCCTTGCTGGGCCGTATTAAACAGCTTCTCTAATACTATGCGTCCTAGCTACTAATTCTGCAGAGATTTCTTGGTGGCTCTTTGGCCTCGTTTAGCACTAAGTCCGTTGTTAGGGTAAAGAGGTACCGTCCAGAGCTTGGCGTCTCCCCATTGGCAGGGAGTGTACTAGTCGGTGATTATCAGACATAGGATATATATGTTTCGAAGCGCTAGGGATACGGTATTTAAGGCTTACGGGTAGTTAAGCGTTTGCTGCTGAATAGCCAAAACGACTCGCTAGGCATAGTCCCAATGTATAGTTCCTCCTTGGAGGACACGCTTGGTTGGCGCCTTTACGCGGTGTATTGGTATCACACAGACGTGGAGGAATATAGAAAAATGGGCCTGATTGGCGTCCTTTAGGAGAGGAGTCTTGAAGGGCATATCTGTAACTTGCAGCATTTCTAGGTCGAACTTAGCTCAAGTCAATTTCAGCTTAAACGAAAGAAGTTATTTCAGCTCGTATGAGTTCCAAGCTCTGATAGTAAGCGCTAAGTAATGGCCTGCGATAGCTTCAAGTTGGTTTTTATCTGCGCCACAGCGGATTTACTCACCTTTCTTTTTTGTTTTATTTGATGTGTAAATTATTGTTTTTTTTACGTCAGTAGTATTGTTGATTTTATCAAGATCCACCATTGAGTAGGACCGTCCGCTAGAAACTTCATAAAGCTCTGATCCGCCTATTTCTGGGTGGTACACGTGCGAAAACTGGATTAGTTCTTCCATCACCCATAAGCTTGATCCGTTCATATGCGGCGGTGAAACGAGTTGAACTGTTTCCACCCAAGAAAAATCCGAGTCTTGCTCTAGCAATTCTACAAATAGCTCAGGATCCATGATTTGTAGGGCCATGGTCTCATTGCCATTCCTTTTTCGAATAGTAATGTAAAGCCATGGCAATTGGATGCAGTGCTCAACGCAGCCCCATATAGCATTCTCGGTACTGTGTTCTGGACTGCTAATCAGCATAGATCGGTGCGTGCGAAACATATTTTGCCCTCAAAGCGAACCCTATAGATTGTAGCGCTATAGGGCGCGGGCGCGCTTCATATTCCGTTTTTGAGCATGAAAAAAATGGAATTGAAGCGAGTTTTCGGCATCACCCTTAAGCGTATTCGAGTTGCGAAGGGGTTGACTCAGGAGGATTTTGCCTTGGTGAGTAGTCGAACCTATCTGAGTAGTCT
>CAUQPA010000024.1:0-18644 GCA_963519325.1 uncultured Pseudomonas sp.
CCGCGGCCCAGTCCGCGCCGGCTGCCCAACCGGGTCGCACCACCCTGTATTTCCGCTGGCCGTGAGTCGGCGCGGCTATCGCTGAAGCGGCTGCTGCGAGGGGGCCGGGTTTTGGTTAGACTTGGCGCCCTCGCGAAACCGCCAAGAGCCGTTCGAGCCGGCATGATGCCTCTACAGCTGCCCCTGGGTATTCGTCTGCGTGACGACGCCACCTTCGTCAATTACTACCCCGGCGCCAATGCCGCGGCGCTCGGCTATGTCGAGCGTCTGTGCGACGCCGATGCCGGCTGGACGGAAAGCCTGATTTATCTCTGGGGCGGCGCGGGCGCCGGACGCAGCCACCTGATGCAGGCCGCCTGCCACCGCCTGGAAGAACTGGGCGAGCGCGCCATCTACCTGCCCATGGGTGAATTGGCCGACTACGGCGTGGAGCTGTTCGACAACCTCGAGCAGTGCGAGCTGGTCTGCCTGGACGATCTCGATGCCCTGGCCGGTCAGCGGCGCTGGGAGGAAGCGCTCTTCCACCTGTTCAACCGCCTGCGCGATGCCGGCAAGCGGCTGCTGATTTCCAGCACCGCCGCGCCTCGGCAATTGCCGGTGCAGCTCGCCGATCTCAAGTCGCGGCTGACCCTGGCGCTGGTCTTCCAGCTGCGTCCGCTGTCCGACGAAGACAAGCTGCGCGCCCTGCAACTGCGGGCCTCGCGCCGTGGCCTGCACCTGACCGACGAGGTCGGGCGCTTCATCCTCTCGCGCAACACCCGCAGCATGGACGCCTTGTTCGACATGCTCGAACGCCTGGACCAGGCCTCGCTGCAGGCGCGGCGCAAGCTCACCATTCCCTTCGTCAAGGAAATCATGGGCTGGTAGCCGCGCCGGCTGCTACTTCTTCTGCAAGCGACCCGCGAGGGTCGCCAGGCGCTTGCCCAGGGCCCGGCACAGGGCGATTTCCTGTTCGTCCAGCGCACGCTTGCCATCGGCGCCAGCGAAATGACTCGGCCCATAGGGCGTCCCGCCACCCTTGGTCTCCAGCAGGGCGCTCTCACTGTAGGGCAGGCCGGTGATCAGCATGCCGTGGTGCAGCAGCGGCAGCGCCATGGACAGCAGGGTGCTCTCCTGGCCGCCGTGCAGACTGGCGGTGGAGGTGAAGACGCCGGCGGGCTTGTCCACCAGGGCACCGGTCAGCCAGAGGCTGTTGGTGCCGTCGAGGAAATACTTCAGGGCGGCGGCCATGTTGCCGTAGCGGGTCGGACTGCCTAGGGCGAGGGCCGCGCAATCGCGCAGGTCGTCGAGGGTCGCATAGACCGCGCCCTTCTCGGGCACCGCCGGGGCGACGGCGGCGGATTCGGCCGATACCGCCGGTACCGTGCGCAGCCGTGCGGCCATGCCGCCCATCTCCACCCCGCGGGCGACCTGGCGGGCCATCTCGGCAGTGGCACCGTGGCGGCTGTAGTAGAGCACCAGGACGTAGGCTTCGGGGGTCATTGTAGGATCTCCAGGACACGTTCGGGAGGGCGACCGACGACAGCGCGCTCGCCGCATACGGCGATGGGTCTTTCGATCAGCTTGGGGTGGGCGGCCATGGCCGCGATCAGGGCATCGTCGTCCAGCGCCGGGTCGGCGAGGTTCAGGTCGCGATAGGCGTCCTCGCCGGTGCGCAGCAGTTGGCGTGCACCCATCCCGAGCTTGGTGAGCAGCGTACGCAGCGTGTCGGCGTCCAGCGGCGTTTCCAAATAGGGCACCACGGACACGGCTAGCTCGCGGCTTTGCAGCAGGGCGAGGGCCTCGCGGGATTTCGAACAACGCGGGTTGTGATAGAGGACGATTTCACTCATGGGCCGATCCATAGAAGGTAAGATGCCCATTGTAGCGGGTTGGCGGCGACCGCCGCGCCAGCCCTTGACCGTGCCTTTCGAGGAACCGCCAATGCCGGCCCGCTTGCGTGAACTGCTGTCCTTCGTTCGCTATCTCGCCGAGCGCTTCATCGAGGACCGCGCGCCCAACAATGCCGCGGCCCTGACCTATACCACCCTGTTCGCGGTGGTCCCGGTGATGACCGTCACCTTCGCCATGCTCTCGGCGATCCCCGCCTTCCAGGGCACGGAAGTCCAGATCCAGGCCTTCATCTTCCGCAACTTCGTGCCTTCCACCGGCGCGACGCTGGAGGAATACCTGCGCAACTTCATCGAGCAGGCGCGGCACCTGACCTGGCTTGGCGTCGCCCTGCTGGCGGTGACCTCCTTCTTCATGCTGGTGACGGTGGAAAAGACCTTCAACGACATCTGGCGCGTACGCATTCCGCGCCGCGGGGTCTCCAGCTTCCTGCTCTACTGGGCAGTGCTCAGCCTGGGGCCGCTGCTGCTCGGTGCCGGCTTCGCCATGAGCACCTACCTGGCCTCGGTGGCCCTGGTGTTCGGTTCCTACGGCATGTCCGGCGCCCAGGCCCTGCTCAAGGTCACGCCGCTGCTGTTCAGCATCGCTGCCTTCACCCTGATGTACGCCGCCGTGCCCAACACCCGGGTGCCGCTGCGCCATGCGCTCATCGGCGGCGCCTTGACCGGAGTGCTGTTCGAGGCGGCCAAGAGTCTGTTCGGCCTCTATGTCTTCTATTTCCCCGGTTACCAGCTGATCTATGGCGCCTTTGCCACGGTGCCGCTGTTCCTGGTGTGGATCTACGTCTGCTGGCTAATCGTGCTGCTGGGGGCGGAGGTGGTCTGCAGCCTGTCCACCACCCACCACTGGCGCCGCGCACCGCTGCCGGCCTTCTTCATCCTGCTCGCCGTGCTGCGCGCCTTCCTGGAGCGCCAGCAGAGCGGTTCCAGCCTGCATCTGGGGCGCCTGCACCAGGCCGGCTGGAAGTTGCCCGAGCACGAATGGCATGCAGTGCTGGCCTTCCTGCAGCAGGAGCGCCTGGTGTGCCAGAACGACAGCGGCCGCTGGGTGCTCTGCCGCGACCTGCATGGCTATGCGCTACTGGACCTGCTGGATCGTTCGCCCTGGATGCCTCCTGCCCCGGAGAACTGGCCGCCCATGGAACGCTTTCCCGGCGACTGGTATCCGCAGTTGCACGAGGCTTTCCTGCGCCTGCAGGCGCAACGGCATGACCTTCTCGCCGGTAGCGTGGCCCAGTGGCTGAGAGTCGCGCCGGTGCTGGAAGAGCGCAGAGCCCCTCGATGACCGGCCGATTGGCGTGGCATGGCCTGATCGGCGGTCGCGTCCAGGGCGTCTATTATCGCGAGAGTACCCGGCAGGAGGCGCAGCGACTGGGGGTCGCCGGCTGGGTGCGCAATCTCGCCGATGGCCGGGTGGAGTGTCACCTGGAGGGAGCGCCCGAGGCGCTTGCCCGCATGGAGCTATGGCTCTGGCAGGGACCTGCTGCGGCGCAGGTGACGGCCGTGGCGCTGGAAGCCGTGGCCTTGGAAGGTTTCACCGATTTCCTGGTCAGGCGCACGGACGCCTGACCAGGATTCGGTAGCCCTCAGCGAGCCTTGAGGAAGGTGACGATGTCGGCCAGGGCGACGTTCTGGCTGTCGCTGTCGGTCCGGCCCTTGTACTCGACCACGCCCTCGTTGAGGCCGCGCTCGCCCACCACCAGGCGATGGGGGATGCCGATCAGCTCCATGTCGGCGAACTTCACGCCGGGGCTGGTCTTCTTGTCGCGATCGTCCAGCAGCACGTCGAAGCCGGCGGCCTTCAGTTCGGCATAAAGGCCATCGGTCGCTTCCTTCACCGCGGCGTTTTCGTACTTCATCGGCACCAGGGCGACCTGGAAGGGCGCCAGGGCGGCCGGCCAACGGATCCCACGCTCGTCATGGTTCTGCTCGATGGCGGCGGCGACCACGCGGGACACGCCGATGCCATAGCAGCCCATGGTCAGGGTGGTCGGCTTGCCTTCCTCGCCCAGCACCGAGAGCTTCATGGCCTCGCTGTACTTGGTGCCCAGCTGGAAGATGTGGCCCACTTCGATGCCGCGCTTGATCACCAGGGTACCCTGGCCATCCGGGCTCGGATCGCCGGCCACCACGTTGCGCAGGTCGGCGACCTGGGGCAGCGGCAGGTCGCGCTCCCAGTTGACGCCGAAGTAATGCTTGTCTTCCTGGTTGGCGCCAATGCCGAAGTCGCTCATCAGGGCGACCGAGCGATCGACGACGCAGGGAATCGGCAGGTTCATCGGGCCCAGGGAGCCGGGGCTGGCACCGATGGCCGCGCGGATCTCGGGCTCGCTGGCGAACACCAGGGGACTGGCGACTTCCGGCAGGTTGGCCGCCTTGATCTCGTTGAGTTCGTGATCGCCACGCACCACCAGGGCGACCAGGGTGCCTTCCTCGGCGCCGCGGACCACCAGGGTCTTCACGGTCTTCTCGATGGCCAGGCCGAATTTCTCCACCAGGTCGGCGATGGTCTTGGTGTCGGGCGTATCGACCAGGCGCAGTTGCTCGGTGGCGGCGCCACGCGCGGTTTCCCGCGGCAGGGCCTCGGCCTTCTCGATGTTGGCGGCGTAGTCGGAGCTGTCGCTGAAGACGATGTCGTCTTCCCCCGAACCGGCCAGCACATGGAATTCGTGGGAACCGCTGCCGCCAATGGAGCCGTTGTCGGCCTGCACCGGACGGAAGTTCAGGCCCAGGCGGCTGAAGACGTTGCAGTACGCCTGGTACATGGCGTCGTAGGTTTGCTGCAGCGATGCCTGGTTGAGGTGGAAGGAGTAGGCATCCTTCATCACGAATTCGCGGCCACGCATCAGGCCGAAGCGCGGACGGATCTCGTCGCGGAACTTGGTCTGGATCTGGTACAGGTTGATCGGCAGCTGCTTGTAGCTGTTCAGCTCGTTGCGCATCAGGTCGGTGATGACTTCTTCGTGGGTCGGGCCCACGCAGAAATCACGCTGGTGCCTATCTTTCAGGCGCAGCAGCTCGGGGCCGTATTGCTCCCAGCGACCGGATTCCTGCCACAGCTCGGCGGGCTGGATCGCCGGCATCAGCACCTCCAGGGCGCCGGTGGCGTTCATTTCCTCGCGGACCACGGCTTCCACCTTGCGCAGCACGCGCAGGCCCAGCGGCAGCCAGGTATAGAGACCGGAGGCCAGCTTGCGGATCATGCCGGCGCGCAGCAGCAGCTGGTGGCTGATCACCACGGCATCGGAAGGGGTTTCTTTGAGGGTGGACAGCAGGAACTGGCTGGTACGCATGGCTAGGCGGTCTGTCGGCATCGAGACGGGACCGGCATTGTACGGCGGGGTGGGGCAGGGCGTACAGGGAGGCGGGCGGGGGCGGCCGGAAGCCGGAAAAGCAACAGCCCGGCGGAAGGCCGGGCTGCTGGATCGTGCGAGAAGCGCTGGTTCCCGTTACAGGATGCTCAGCGGGTACTCGGTGATCAGGCGGAACTCGTTGATGTTGCCGCTGCCGCCGCTGCCGGTGCTGGCATCGCCACGGTGCCAGGACTGACGGATACGGAAGGACAGGTCCTTGGCCGGGCCGCTCTGCAGCACGTACTTGGCTTCGACGTTGGTTTCGAATTCCTTGTCGCCATCCTGGTAGAAACCAGAGTAGACGGTGTTGGTGCTCGGGGCATCGATGCCGGTACCACGGATGTAACGCGCCATGAAGCTCAGGCCGGGTACGCCCAGGGTAGCCATGTTCAGGTCGTAGCGAGCCTGCCAGGACTTCTCGCCAGGGGCGTTGAAGTCGGAGAACTGTACGGAGTTGGCGAGGAAGATGCTGTCGCCGCCGCTACCCACGTTACCATTCTTGCCGCCTGCGCCGACGTAGTCGAACGGCGTGTCGCCGTTGACCTTCTGGAAGGCCAGGGTGAAGGTGTGAGCATCGATGCTGTAGGCTGCGGCCAGCGAGAAGGCGTTGTTGCTGAAGTCGCCCAGCTCGGCGCTGCCAGCGTCCTTGCTGTAGTAGTAGTTGGCGTCGAAGGTCAGCGACTGGTTGGCGCTGATCGGCTGGACGTAGTTCAGGTTGGCGTAGTACTGGTTCCACAGGTCTTCCAGGCGACCGTAGTACAGCGAGGCGCTCAGTTGATCGTTGATCTTGTACTTGCCGCCCAGGTAGTCACCCGAGTTGGCGGTGATGCCGCCATAGGCTGCACCGAGGTTGCCGTCGTGGTAGGTGTTGATGTTGTCACGACCAGCGGTGAAGTGACCTGCTTCCAGGAACAGGTTCTTGACCTCTTCGCTGGTCAGCATGAAGCCGGTAGCGGTCTGCGGGAACAGACGGCTGCCGCCTACGGCGAACACCGGCGAGGTGGGCTGCAGGTTGCCATACTTCAGGACGGTGTTGGAAATGCGCAGCTTCACAGCGGCGCCAGCGGTGGAGTACTCGTCGTTCGGACGGCCATCATCGCCGATCGGCAGGTTGCCGGTGCCGGCGTAGCCCTTGCCGCCATCCAGCTTGATACCGAGGTAACCGAAGGCATCCACGCCGACACCTACGGTGCCCTGGGTGAAGCCCGATGCGTAGTTCAGCAGGAAGCCCTGGCTCCAGTCGCGGCGATCGTTGGCGCCGGCGTTACGATCCCGGTTGAAGTAGTAGTTGCGGTTCAACAGGGTCAGCTTGCTGTCTTCGACGAAGCCCTTGGATTCGGACTGCTGGTCGGCGAAAGCCAGTTGAGTGGTCCCTGCCGCTACGGCCAGGGCGATAACGCTCCACTTCATCGCTTGCATCAGAAATGCTCCTTTGGTTTTGAGGATCAGCCATCGTGTCAGCCGTGGCCGTTTGTTCTAATGGCGGCACATATAGCACCTCTCTCGGAGGGGCGATAGGCTTTATCAAAAAATTGCGTGAGATGAGCGGATTAGCGGCGCCTCTTAAGAATCTTCCTTAGGAGTTCCCGTCCGATCGTCGTACCCGGATCGTATTAGCAAGAAGCGTGCACAAAGCGTCAATCGCAGTGTCCGCCCGTCCAGGGCCCGCTCAGCGCAGCGACTAGGGGCAGTGTCGGAAGGGGTGGTTGCACCTTTGTGACACCAAAGGTTTCACTTACCAATGGTCGTGCACACTTTTAGTGCCGACTGGCTTTGGCAGGAGTTGAGATGTTCCAAATCGATTCGAGACTGGCCAGCGATACCCTGGAGGTCACGTCCCTGGCGTTGTGCCAGGTAAGGCTGCTGAACGAGCGTCGTTATGACTGGCTGGTCCTGGTACCCCAGCGCGCGAGTGTTACCGAGGTCCTCGACCTGACCCCCGCGGATCAGCAGCAACTGTGGCGAGAGGTGACAACTGTTGCCCAGGTGTTGCGTGACGCTCACCCTGACCGCAAGTTGAACATCGGTGCCCTGGGTAACGTCGTCCGGCAGTTGCACCTGCACGTCCTGCTGCGACAGGAAGGTGATCCGGCCTGGCCGGGGCCGGTCTGGGGACATTCGCCGCGCGAGCCTTACGCCGAGGCCGCCGGCCGCGAGGCGGTGCAGCGCTGGCGCAGCCTGCTCGAGCAGGAGACACGGCCATGACCCTGGAAGAGCGCATCGCCGACCTGGAGATCCGTCAGGCCTTCCAGGACGACACCATCCAGACGTTGAACGACATCATCGTCGAGCAGCAGCGGGCCCTGGATCGCTGTGCGGCGCAGATTCGCGTCCTCGCCGAACGTCAGGCCGAGCTGCAGAGCGCGGGGGGTGGCGGCATGCCGGACGAGGCGCCGCCGCCGCACTATTGAGATCCGTTCCGCAGCTGAATCTTGTTGTCGCCCTGACATACGTGCGCGGCTGTCTTTGCCGGCTACTCTAGCGGTACTGCATCCTTGCACTTTTTTGGTGCAGTCCGGCCTCATCCCCTGTGGAACTCGCTCCGGGAGAGGCCTGTCCTCTGCGGAGCGAAGCCCACAGCACCTTCAGGACGGAGTACGGTCATGGCGTTTTTCACCGCTGCCAGCCAAGCGGATTTCCAACAGCAACTCAAGAATGCCCTCTCGGCCCATGTCGAGGGCAGCACCCTCGAGCAACTGGAGCGCTTCACCGCCCAGTTCTTCGGCATCGTCCCGCTGGAGGAACTGACCCAGCGCCGTCTCTCCGACCTGGTCGGTTGCGTGTTGTCGGCCTGGCGGCTGCTGGAGGTCTTCGATCCGGCGCAGCCGCGGGTCCAGGTCTTCAATCCGGATTACGAACGGCACGGCTGGCAATCGAGCCATACCGTGGTCGAGGTGCTGCATGCGGATTCGCCCTTCCTGGTGGATTCGGTGCGCATGGAGCTCAATCGCCAGGGCTACAGCGTCCATACCCTGCAGAACAGTGTGCTGAGCGTGCGCCGGGATGCGCAGGGCCGCCTGCTCGAATTGCTGCCCAAGGGCCAGCAGGGCGAAGGCGTGACGCGCGAGGCGCTGATGTTCCTCGAGATCGACCGCTGTGCGGCGGCCAGTGAACTGCGGGGCCTGGAAGCGGCGCTGCAGGAAATCCTCGGCGAGGTGCGGCTGACGGTGGGTGACTTCGCCGCCATGAAGACCAAGGTCGCCGAGCTGCTGGCCTGGCTGGATCAGCGTCCGGGCAAGGTCGACGAAGGCGAGCTGGCCGAGGTCAAGGCGTTCCTCGACTGGCTGCGTTCCGACCGCTTCACCTTCCTCGGCTACGAGGAGTTCAGCGTCGAAGGCGACGGCGAGACGGCGGTGCAGCGCTATGCGCCCGACTCTCTGCTGGGGCTGTCGCGGCGCCTGCGTGGTCGTCCCGAGACCGCCGCCATCCCCCTTTCCGGCGAGCCGCTGCGCTACCTGCGGGAGCCGGTGCTGCTGTCCTTTGCCAAGGCGGCGGACCCGAGTCGGGTACATCGCCCGGCCTATCCCGATTTCGTCTCCCTGCGCGAGGTGGATGCCAATGGCCGGGTGGTGCGCGAACACCGCTTCATGGGCCTTTACACCTCCAGCGTCTACAACGACAGCGTGCGCGAGATCCCCTACATCCGCCGCAAGGTCGACGAGGTGCGCCGGCGCGCCGACTTCGACAGCAGCGCCCACCTCGGCAAGGAGCTGGCCCAGGTCCTCGAAGGCCTGCCGCGGGACGATCTGTTCCAGACCCCGGTGGACGATCTCTTCAGCACCGCCATGGCCATCGTGCAGATCCAGGAACGCAGCAAGGTGCGCGTCTTCCTGCGCCGCGATCCCTATGGCCAGTTCTTCTATTGCCTGGCCTATGTGCCGCGCGACATCTATTCCACCGAAGTCCGCCAGCGCATGCAGCAGATCCTCATGGATCGCCTGCACGGCACCGACTGCGAATTCTGGACCTTCTTCTCCGAATCCGTGCTGGCGCGGGTGCAGTTCATTCTGCGCGTGGATCCCCTGCAGCCACAGGATGTCGACCCGGCACGCCTGGAGCAGGAGATGGTGCAGGCCTGCCGCAGCTGGAAGGACGACTTCGCCAGCCTGATGGTGGACAGCTTCGGCGAGGCCCAGGGCACCTCCATCCTGGCCGATTATCCGCTGGGCTTCCCGGCCGGTTATCGCGAGCGCTTCGCCCCACACCTGGCGGTGGTGGACATGCGCCACCTGTTGGCGCTGAACGACGAGCGCAGCCTGGCCATGGGCTTCTACCAGCCGCTGACCCAGACCGGCGACAACATCCTGCACTGCAAGCTCTACCACGCTGATACGCCCCTGGCGCTGTCGGACGTACTGCCGATCCTGGAAAACCTCGGCCTGCGCGTGCTCGGCGAATTCCCCTACGAGCTGCGCCATCGCAACGGCCGCCGCTACTGGATCCATGACTTCGCCTTCACCACCGTGGCCGGACTCGAGCTGGACCTGCAGCAGCTCAACGACACCTTCCAGGACGCCTTCGTCCAGGTGGTGGAAGGCCAGGCGGAAAACGACAGCTTCAACCGCCTGGTGCTGACCGCCGGGCTGCCCTGGCGGGACGTCGCCGTGCTGCGCGCCTATGCGCGCTACCTCAAGCAGATCCGCATCGGCTTCGACATCGGCTACATCGCCGCCACCCTCAACGCCCATGTCGACATCGCCCGGGAACTGGTGCGGCTGTTCCGCATGAAGTTCTACCTGGCGCGGCGCATGACCAGCGAAGACCTGGACGACAAGCAACAACGCCTGGAGCAGGCCATCCTCAGTGCCCTCGACGACGTCGCGGTGCTGAACGAGGACCGCATCCTGCGGCGCTACCTGGACCTGATCAAGGCGACCCTGAGAACCAACGTCTTCCAGACCGATGCCGCGGGCAAGCCCAAGGCCTACTTCAGCTTCAAGCTCGATCCCAAGGCCATCCCCGAGTTGCCGCGCCCGGTGCCGCGCTACGAGATCTTCGTCTACAGCCCGCGGGTGGAAGGGGTGCACCTCAGATTCGGCAACGTCGCCCGCGGCGGCCTGCGCTGGTCGGATCGCGAAGAAGACTACCGCACCGAGGTGCTGGGCCTGGTCAAGGCGCAGCAGGTGAAGAACTCGGTGATCGTCCCGGTAGGCGCCAAGGGCGGCTTCGTCCCGCGGCGCCTGCCCACCGGTGGGTCCCGTGACGACATCCAGGCCGAGGCCATCGCCTGCTACCGCATCTTCATCAGCGGCCTGCTGGACATCACCGACAACCTCAAGGACGGCGCCGTGGTGCCGCCCGCTGCGGTGGTGCGCTACGACGGTGACGATCCCTATCTGGTGGTGGCGGCCGACAAGGGCACCGCGACCTTCTCCGACATCGCCAACGGCATCGCCCGGGACTACGGATTCTGGCTCGACGACGCCTTCGCCTCGGGCGGTTCGGCAGGCTACGACCACAAGAAGATGGGCATCACCTCGCGTGGTGCCTGGGTCAGCGTGCAGCGCCACTTCCGCGAGCGCGGCATCGATGTCCAGACCGATCCGGTTACCGTGGTGGGCATCGGCGACATGGCCGGCGACGTCTTCGGCAACGGCCTGCTGCGTTCGCGCAGCCTGGAGCTGGTGGCGGCCTTCAACCACCTGCATATCTTCATCGATCCCAATCCGGACGCCGAGCGCAGCTATGTCGAGCGCGAGCGGCTGTTCAACCTGCCGCGGTCGAGCTGGACCGACTATGACGCCAGCCTGATTTCCCAGGGCGGCGGCATCTTCCCGCGCAGCGCCAAGCGCATCGCCATCAGCCCCGAGATGAAGGCGCGCTTCGACCTGCAGGCCGATCACCTGACCCCCAACGAGCTGATCAACGCCCTGATCAAGGCCCCGGTGGACCTGATCTGGAACGGCGGCATCGGCACCTACGTCAAGGCCAGCTTCGAAAGCCATGCCGACATCGGCGACAAGGCCAACGACGCCCTGCGCGTGGACGGCTGCGACCTGCGCGCCAAGGTGATCGGCGAGGGTGGCAACCTGGGCATGAGCCAGCTGGCGCGGGTGGAGTTCGGCCTGCACGGCGGCGCCTGCAACACCGACTTCATCGACAACGCCGGCGGCGTGGACTGCTCCGACCATGAGGTCAACATCAAGATCCTGCTGGGCGACGTGGTCTCCGCCGGCGATATGACCGTCAAGCAGCGCAACACCCTGATGGGCGAGATGACCGACGAGGTCGGCGAGCTGGTGGTCGCCAACAACTACATGCAGACCGGTGCCCTGTCCCTCGCCGAATACCGGGCGCGCACCCACCTGGCCGAGTATCAGCGGCTGATCGTGGACCTGGAGGGCCGCAGCAAGCTCGACCGCACCCTCGAATTCCTGCCCAGCGACGAGGTGCTCGCCGAGCGCGCGGCCAAGGAACAGGGCCTGACCCGGGCCGAACTGTCGGTGCTGATCTCGTACAGCAAGATCGACCTCAAGGAGCAGCTACTGGCCTCCTCGGTACCGGACGACGACTATCTCGCCCGCGACATGCAGGGCGCCTTCCCGCAGCGCCTGACCGAGCAGTTCCCTGAGGCCATGGCGCGGCATCGCCTGAAGCGCGAGATCGTCGCCAACCAGATCGCCAACGACCTGATCAACCACATGGGCATCACCTTCGTGCAGCGCCTGTGCGAATCGACCGGCATGGGCGCGGCGGATGTCGCCCGCGCCTATGTGGTGATGCGCGACGTGCTGCACCTGCCGCACTGGTGGCGGCAGGTGGAGGCCCTGGATCACCAGGTGCCGGCGGAGCTGCAATTGCGCCTGATGAGCGAGCTGATGCGCCTGGGCCGACGGGCCACCCGCTGGTTCCTGCGCAGCCACCGCAGCGGCCTGGACGCCGGTGCCGTGGCCGCCTTCTTCGGGCCGCGCATCGCCGCCCTCGGCGTGCGCCTGGACGAACTGCTGCAGGGCGAGCCGCGGCAGGATTGGGAAGAGCGCTTCCGCGCCTATACCGAGGCGGGGGTGCCCGAGCTGCTGGCGCGGGTCGTCGCCGGGACCAACCACATCTATACCCTGCTGCCGGTGATCCAGGCGGCGGAAGTCACCGCCCAGGATCCGCTGGAAGTGGCGGCCACCTGGTTCGCCGCGGGCGACGTGCTGGACCTGGCCTGGTACCAGCAGCAGCTCAACCAGCTGCCGGTGGCCAATGCCTGGCAGGCGCTGGCACGCGAGGCCTTCCGTGACGAGGTGGATGTGCAGCAGCGTACCATCACCATCGCCATGCTCAATCTGAGTGAGGCGCCCAGCGATCCGGAAGCCCGGCTCTCGCTGTGGCTGGAGCGCCATCGGGCAGCAGTGGAGCGCTGGCGTGGCCTGCTGGTGGATTTGCGCAACGCCAGCGGCCAGGACTATGCGATGTACAGCGTCGCCAGTCGTGAACTGGCGGACCTGGCCAGCAGCAGCGTCTGACGGAAAGGCCGTCTGGGCGCCGGCCTGGCCGGCGCCCAGTGGCGCGGGCTCAGCAGGAAGGCGGCGGACCCTCGGGGTGCGCCGCCTTTTTACGGTCGAGCGTTGGTCAGGGTTTGGTTGGCTTGGTCGGCGACTGCAAGGCGGCCAGCCCCTGCAGCAGGGCCTGGTGAAAGCGCTCCGGTGCCTGCATCTGGGGCGCATGGCCGAGGTCGGGGAACTCCACCAGGGTCGCCTGGGGAATGAGTTTCGCCGCGGCCTTGCCCAGCTCGGGATAGTGGCCCAGGCGGGCCTTGACCTCCGCGGGCGCTGCGTCCTTGCCAATGGCGGTGGTATCCCGCTGGCCGATCAGCAACAGGGTCGGCATGCGCAGCTGCGGGAATTCGTAGATCACGGGCTGGGTGTAGATCATGTCGTAGATCAGCGCCGAGTTCCACGCGACCCTGGCCTTGCCCGGGCCATCGTTGAGCCCGGCGAGCATGGTCACCCAGCGCTCGTAGCGTGGCGACCACTGGCCGGCGTAGTAGGTAGTGCGTTCATAGTCACGGATGCCGTCCGCCGAGGTCTTCAACTCGCGCTCATACCACTGGTCCACGCTGCGGTAGGGGACGCCCAGGGCCTTCCAGTCCTCCAGGCCGATGGGGTTGACCAATACCAGCTGCTCGGTGGCCCGGGGGTAGAGGAGGGCGTAGCGGGTCGCCAGCATGCCGCCCGTCGAATGGCCGATCAGGGTCGCACGGTCGATGCCCAGGTGGTCGAGCAGGGCGCGGGTATTGGCGGCCAGTTGCTGGAAGCTGTATTGGTAATGCGCCGGCTTGCTGGATTTGCAGAAACCGATCTGGTCCGGAGCGACGATCCGATAGCCGGCAGCGGCCAGGACGCGGATGCTGTCCGCCCAGGTGCCGGCGCAGAAGTTCTTGCCATGCAGGAGGACCAGGGTACGGCCATTCGGCTTGCCGGTCGGGGCCACGTCGAGGTAGGCCATTTCCAGATGCTGGCGCTGGGAATCGAAGGCGAAGGTCGCGACCGGAAAGTCGTAATCGAAGCCTTCGAGACGCTCGCCGTAGAGGGTTTCCGCCTGGGCGAGCGGGCTCAGCAGCAGGGCGGCGAGGGGTAGGGTAAGGCGCAGGGACATGGGCAGGGTCCTGGGGATAAATTCACTCCGACCGGGTGATCCTGGCAAAGATTCCGGCCCGCGGCGCACGCGAGGTCGCCATCGACAGCGCAACCTCGCCAATCGTGCCGTTTCGCTTCGCCTCCTGCGCGGGGTCTGATAGTCTGACGAACCCTTCGTAACCCTTGCGCGCACTCCTTTCCTGCGCTTCTTTCCGATCATACGAGGTTTCCGGTTTGGCGCTCGAGTCACCTTCCAAGACGCAGCCCGATGCTCTGGCCGATTGTGCCAACGAGCCGATCCACATTCCCGGCAGCATTCAGGAGCATGGTTTCCTGTTCGCCGTGGAAGAGCCGGATCTGCGCATCGTCCAGGCCAGCGCCAACGTGCGCGAGTACCTGGGGCTGGCCGTGGAGGAGGTGCTCGGCCGGGCGCTCGGGGAATTGCTGCCGGAGCAGGACCTGCCCGCCATGCTCGGGGCGCTGACCCAGGAAGAACAGAATCCCATCTACCAGGGTGACGTGACCCTGGGGCCACGCCAGCAGACCTTCGCGCTGTTCATGCACCGCTTCGGCGGTGTGCTGATCGTCGAGTTCGAAGCGCCGATAGACAGCCGGCTTGGGCTCAATACCCTCTATCCCATGGTGCGGGTGTTCATCGAGCAGCTGCACCAGGCCGAAACCGTCGACGCCATCGCCACCCTCGCGGTGCGCGAGGCCAAGCGCATTTCCGGCTTCGACCACACCATGATCTACCGCTTCGACGCGGACGGTCATGGCCAGGTCCTGGCCGAGGAACTCGATCCGGGCGTACCCAGCTACCTCGGGCTGAGATTTCCCGCCTCGGATATCCCCGCCCAGGCCCGTCGGCTCTACCTGGCCAACCGCATCCGGGTGATCGGCAATGCCTACTATCAGCCGTCACCGCTGCAGCCGCAGACCAATCCGTTGACCGGCCAGCCACTGGATCTCAGCTTCGCGCAGCTGCGCAGCGTATCGCCGGTGCACCTGCAGTACATGAGGAACATGGGCACCCTGGCCTCCATGTCCATTTCCATCGTGGTCGGCGATCGCCTCTGGGGGCTGGTGCTCTGCCACGACCGCCAGCCGCAGCGGGTGTCCTTCCAGACGCGTACCGCCTGCGAGCTGTTCGGCCGGGTGCTGTCGCTGCAGCTCGATGCGGCGGAAACCCATGCGGAAGCCGATCGGCGCCTGACCCTGCGCCAGGCGATGGTGCAGATGCTCTCGACCATGGCCGACCGCGACAGCGTCTGCCAGGGATTGCTGGAGCTGCCCCAGGTGTTCCTGGATTTCGCCAGGGCCCAGGGCGCGGCCATCATTTCTTCCGACGGCACCGAGCTGATCGGCCAGGTGCCGCCGCGCGAGGTGGTGGATCGCCTGGTCGAGTGGCTATCGGTCAACGTCAAGGATCACTTCATCACCGATAACGTGGCGAAGGACATCGCCGAGTTGCCCGAGTTGGCCGGGCATGCCGCCGGGATTCTCGCCGTACCCATCTCCGAGCTGCATTCCCACTACCTGATCTGGTTCCGTAGCGAGCTGGTCCAGGTGGTGAACTGGGCCGGGCGTCCGACCAAGCAGGAAGGCAGCGACGGTCGCCTGTCGCCGCGGCAGAGCTTCGCCCTCTGGCAGGAAACGGTGCGCGGCCTGTCGCTGCCCTGGTCCCCGCTGGAGCTGGAAAGCGCCATCGAGCTGCGCAATGCGGTGCGCGGCATCGTCCTGCGCAAGGCCGAGGAGATGGCCGAGCTGGCCGAGGAGCTGCAGCGCAGCAACAAGGAGCTGGCCGCCTTCTCCTACAGCGTGTCCCACGACCTGCGTGCCCCGCTGCGCCACATCGCCGGCTACGCCGAGCTGCTGGGCGACATCGAGGGCGGCAAGCTGTCGGATCGCGGCCGGCGCTTCCTGGACAACATCGGCTCCTCGGCGCGCTTCGCCGGCAGCCTGGTGGACAACCTGCTGAGCTTCTCGCAGATGGGGCGCGCCGCGATCCGCTACTCCGACGTCAACCTCACGGCGCTGGTGGAAGCCATCCGCGAGGAGATGGCGCCGGACTATGCCGACCGGCGGGTGGACTGGCATATCGGGCCGCTGCCCGTGGTCATCGCCGATGCCGCCTTCGTCCATCTCGCCTTGCGCAATCTGCTGGCCAATGCCATCAAATACAGTCGCTACGAGGATCCCGCGGTGATCGAGATCGGCGCGCTGCCGGGCGACTCCGAGGACATCGTCTTCGTCCGCGACAATGGCGTCGGTTTCAACATGGATTACGTGGGCAAGCTGTTCGGCGTCTTCCAACGCCTGCACCACGCCGATGAATTCGAGGGTGTGGGCATAGGTCTGGCCAGCGTCAGACGCATCATCGAGCGCCATGACGGTCGCGTCTGGGCGGAGGGTGCCATAGGCGAGGGCGCTACCTTCTATTTCGCCTTACCCAAACAACGTCCGTCACCGGCCCACAAAAGGTAGTCCTGTTCATGCTCAAACCCATTGTGCTGGTCGAAGACAATCCGCACGATCTGGAACTCACGCTGGTCGCCCTGGAGCGTAGCCAGCTGGCCAACGATGTCGTGGTCCTGCGCGACGGTGCCGAGGCCGTGGACTACCTGCTGCGGCGCGAGCCGCACGCGGATCGCGAGCCGGGCAACCCCGCCGTGATGCTGCTGGATCTGAAGTTGCCCAAGGTCGACGGCCTGGAGGTGCTCGAGCTGGTGCGCAGCACCCCCGAATTGTGCAGCATCCCCGTGGTAATGCTGACTTCGTCACGGGAAGAGCCCGATCTCGAGAAAGCCTACGAGCTGGGGGTGAACGCCTACGTGGTCAAGCCGGTCGAGTTTCGTGATTTCGTCGCCGCGATCAGTGATCTCGGCGTATTCTGGGCCGTGCTCAATGAGCCGCCACCTGGATCGCGGCGTGTCACCCGGCGGACTGGCCGCTAACGAGTGAGCAAGATCAGTTCATCCGTAGCCAGTCAGCCGCCACCGGCAGACCGACGCGACCCGGCTTCCCTGAGCGAACAGATCCAAGGCCGACGTCCGTTTATGCCCCTGTCGAAAAAGATCAAGATCCTGTTGGTGGAGGACAGCAAGCTCGATGCGGAGCTGATTCTGATCGAGCTGGAAAGACACGGCTTCGAGCTGCAGTCCAAGATCGTCTACGAGCGCACCGGCCTCACGCTGGCCCTGAGCCAGCAGACCTACGACATCATCCTCTCCGACATCATCCTGCCGGGTTTCTCCGGGGCCGAGGCCCTGCGGGTGGCCCGGGCGCTGGCGCCGGAAACGCCCTTCATCTTCGTCTCGGGCATCTTCGGCGAGGTGCACGCGGTGGAGATGATGCGCCTGGGAGCCAACGACTACGTGCTCAAGCAGAGCATGGAGTTGCTCGCCAAGGCGGTCGAGCGGGCGCTGCTGGTGGTGCACGAGCGCCGCGAACGCCACCGCGCCGAAGAGGCGCTGCACAGCCTGGAGGTCCGCTCCCGGCTGGCCATGGACGCCTCGCGGCTGGGCATGTGGGAATACCTGCCGGCCAGCCGTACGCTGGTCTGGGACGAGCGCTGCAAGGCCATGTTCGGCCTGCCGGCCGATGCGGTGGTCGACCTGGCGGTGTTCGAGCGCCTCTGTGGCGCCGATGGCCTCCAGCGCTTCCTCGACACGGTCCGCCAGGCCGGTGCCGACGAGCGCGACGACGACTACCGCAGCGAATACCGGATCCGCCTGGACAATGGCACCCAGCGCTGGGTGGAGACCCGTGGCCAGCCCTTCTTCGAGGCGGGCGTCTGCACGCGACTCCTCGGCGTGATGCTGGACATCACCCAGCAGCGCGATGCAGCGGAAAAGCTCGAACGCCTCAACGTCAGCCTCGGCGAACGTGTCGAGGAGCGCACCCGGGAGCGCGACCGGACCTGGGACCTGACCCGGGACCTGCTGCTGGTCTGCCGACCGGACGGCACCCTGGTGGCGCTCAACCCGGCCTGGGAGGAAAACCTCGGCTGGCCCCGGGCGGACCTGCTCGATTCCTCGCTGCTGGCGCTGGTGCATCCCGACGAGCGCTTCCTCACCGACAACGAACTCAAGCAACTGGCCGCCCGCGCGGCCAGCCAGAGATTCGTCAACCGCATCCGGCACCGCGACGGCAGCTATCGCTGGATCTCCTGGACGGCGGTCCCGGATGCCGGCATGACCTACTGTTCCGGCCGCGACATCTCGTCGGAAGTGCTGGCGATGGAAGAGCTGGCGGCGGCCAACCGGCAGCTGCGCGAGCAGATCGACGAGCGCGAGCGAGTTGAAGAGACCCTGCAGCAGATGCAGCGCCTGGAGGCGGTGGGCCAGCTCACCGCGGGCGTGGCCCACGACTTCAACAACCTGCTCACCGTGGTGCTCAGCAGCGCCAGTTTCCTTGAGCGCGACCTGGTCCGCCTGGAGGCCAGCGACAAGACCCAGGGGCGGGTACAGAACATCCGCGAAGCGGGCGAGCGGGGGGCCAAGCTCACCGCCCAGCTGCTGGCCTTCTCCCGGCGCCAGCGCCTGGCGCCCAAGCCGGTCAAGCTCAACGAGACCGTCGAGGGCATGCTCGAACTGCTGCGCAGCACCATGGGCGGCAGTGTCTGGATCGAGACCCATCTGCGTGCCGATTGCTGGCATGCCCTGGTCGATCCGACGCAGATCGAACTCATCATCCTCAACCTGGCGATCAATGCGCGGGACGCCATGGCCGTCGGCGGCACCCTGCGGCTGAGTACCTCGAACCAGACCATCAGCCAGCCGCCCCAGCGTCCCGAGGAGCCGGAACCCGGCGAGTACGTGCTGCTGGCCGTCCAGGAT
>CAUQPA010000025.1:0-18186 GCA_963519325.1 uncultured Pseudomonas sp.
AGCCTGGACTTCTTCGACGCCTCGAGCCTGATCTCGGCGACCGCCATCGCGCTGATGCTGATCGGCTGCCTGCGCATGCCGCTGCAACCGCTGCTGGTGCTGGTCTACCCCCTCGGCGCGGTGACCGCGCTGCTGGCCGAATTCGTGCCGCCGGGCACCGTGGCGCCGCTGGACGTCTCGCCGAAGATCGTGGTGCACGTGCTGCTGTCGATCATCGCCTATGGCCTGTTCACCCTGGCGGTATTGCAGTCATTGCTGCTGCTGATCCAGGACCGCCAACTGAAGAACAAGCATCCGTCCGGGCTGATCCGCAGCTTTCCACCGCTGCAGACCATGGAAAGCCTACTGTTCGGCTTTCTCTGGGCCGGCTGGGTGGTACTGTCGCTGTCGCTGATCTCCGGCTGGTTCTTCGTCGAAGACATGTTCGCCCAGCACCTGGTCCACAAGACGGTGCTCTCCTGCATCGCCTGGGTGGTCTTCGGCATCCTGCTGTGGGGCCGCAATCGCCTGGGCTGGCGCGGCCACCGGGCGATCCGCTGGACCCTGCTGGGCTTCATCCTGCTGATGCTGGCGTACTTCGGTAGCAAGCTGGTGCGGGAATTCATCCTGCATCGTTGACAGTGGTCCTTCCGCTACCCGCATAATCGGACGACCGAACCACGTTCGGCGCGATCCCGGCCAACAGCCAGGTCGCGCCCGGCACGTCACAATCAGGCCGTCCCGCCCGTCCCTATCCCTGGACAACCGCTGCCCCATCGGGCCGCCCCGGCAGACGCCTCCTATAAGAACGACTGCCCGGTACCCCTGCATGGCCACGACCGCTGCCGCCTTCGATACCGCTACCCCCGCGCCGCGCAATTCCCCGACCCGCGTGGCCACCGCCAGCTTCATCGGCACCGCCATCGAGTTCTACGATTTCTACGTCTATGCCACGGCCGCCGCCCTGGTGATCGGCCCGGTGTTCTTTCCCCAGGGCTCGGGCGTGGCCCAGACCCTGAGCGCCTTCATCACCTTCGGCATCGCCTTCCTGGCGCGCCCCCTGGGCTCGCTGCTGTTCGGCCATTTCGGCGACCGCCTCGGACGCAAGTCCACCCTGGTGGCCTCGCTGCTGCTGATGGGTATCTCCACCACCCTGATCGGCCTCCTGCCCGGCTACGCCAGCATCGGCGTCTGGGCACCGATCCTGCTCTGCGTGCTGAGATTCGGCCAGGGCCTGGGTCTGGGCGGCGAATGGGGCGGCGCGGCGCTGCTCGCCACCGAGAATGCCCCGCCCGGCAAGCGTGCCTGGTTCGGCATGTTCCCCCAGCTCGGCCCTTCCATCGGCTTCCTGATGGCCAACGGCCTGTTCCTGGCCCTGGCGCTGCTGCTGGACGAGGAGCAGTTCCGCGCCTGGGGCTGGCGCATCCCCTTCCTGCTCAGCGCCCTGCTGGTGGTGGTCGGGCTCTATGTGCGGCTGTCGTTGCACGAGACCCCGGTGTTCGCCGAAGCCATGGCCCGGCGCGAGAAACTGCGCCTGCCCATGGTCGAGACCTTCGGCCGGCACGGCAAGGCAGTGCTGCTCGGCGCCCTGAGCATGGTGGTGTGCTACGCCCTCTTCTACATCTCCACGGTGTTCTCGCTGAGCTACGGAGTGAAGAACCTCGGCTACAGCCGTCAGGAATTCCTCGGCCTGCTCTGCGTGGCGGTGCTGTTCATGGCCCTGGCCACACCGCTGTCGGCCTGGCTGGCCGATCGCTTCGGACGCAAGCCGGTGCTGGCCGCCAGCGCCCTCGCCGCCCTGCTGTCGGGCTTCGCCATGGAGCCGCTGCTGACCCACGGCTCGAGCCAGGCGGTCGGGCTGTTCCTGGCGCTGGAGCTGTTCCTCATGGGCATGACCTTCGGCCCCATGGGCGCCCTGCTGCCGGAAATCTTCCCCACCCAGGTGCGCTACACCGGTGCCTCGGCGGCCTACAACCTGGGCGGCATCCTCGGCGCCTCCCTGGCGCCCTACGCCGCCCAGCAACTGGTAGAAGCCGGTGGCCTGAGCTGGGTGGGCGGCTACGTCTCGGCGGCGGCGGCCATTAGTCTGGTGGCAGTGCTCTGCATGCGCGAGACGCGCGACCAGTCACTGTAGATTTCTCTACCCAATAAAAAAGGGCCCCGCGGGGCCCTTTTTCTTGGTGCGCAGCCGGCGTTACAGCTCGACCTTCACTGCCTGGGACGCGCGGACGGCCTTGGCGCGAGCGGCCTCGATGCTTTCGTCCCGGGCCAGGGCGACGCCCATGCGGCGCTGTCCCTTGACCTCGGGCTTGCCGAACAGGCGCAGCGCGGTGTCCGGCTCTTCCAGGGCGGCACCCAGGTTGGCGAAGGCGGTCTGGCGCGAGTCGCCGTCGACCAGGATCACCGCCGACGCCGAAGGGCCGAACTGGCGGATGGTCGGGATCGGCAGGCCGAGGATGGCGCGGGCGTGCAGGGCAAATTCGGAGAGGTCCTGGGAGATCAGGGTCACCAGGCCAGTGTCGTGGGGACGTGGCGAGACTTCGCTGAACCAGACCTGGTCGCCCTTGACGAACAGCTCGACGCCGAACAGGCCACGGCCGCCCAGGGCCTCGGTCACGGCGCGGGCGACCCGCTCGGATTCGGCCAGGGCCTTCTCGCTCATGGCCTGGGGCTGCCAGGACTCGTGGTAGTCGCCCTTGACCTGGCGATGACCAACCGGCGCGCAGAAGGCGGTGCCGCCGACATGGCGCACGGTCAGCAGGGTGATTTCGTAGTCGAAGTCGACGAAGCCCTCGACGATCACCCGGCCCTTGCCGGCGCGACCGCCTTCCTGGGCGTATTGCCAGGCGGCCTGCAGCTCGTCGGCGCTGCGCAGCAGGCTCTGGCCCTTGCCCGAGGAACTCATGATCGGCTTGACCACGCAGGGATAGCCCAGCGCCTCGGCGGCGGCGGCATAGTCTTCGTAGGTGTCGGCGAAATGGTACGGCGAGGTGGGCAGGCCCAGCTCCTCGGCGGCCAGGCGGCGGATGCCTTCGCGATTCATGGTGAGCTGGGCCGCGCGGGCGGTGGGCACCACGGTGTAGCCCTCGCCTTCCAGCTCCACCAGGGTGGCGGTGGCGATGGCCTCGATCTCCGGCACGATGAAGTGCGGCTGCTCGCGCTCGATCACCGCGCGCAGGGCGGCGCCGTCGAGCATGTCGATGACGTGGCTGCGGTGGGCGACCTGCATGGCCGGCGCATCGGCATAGCGATCCACGGCGATGACCTCGACGCCCAGGCGCTGCAGTTCGATGACGACTTCCTTGCCCAGTTCGCCGGAGCCGCAGAGCAGCACGCGGGTGGCGCTGGGGGACAGGGGGGTACCGATACGGGGCATGACAGATCTCTCCGGCTGATGTCAGGTGAGGAAGGCCGCACCACCGGCTCGCGCCCGCTCGTCGCAGCGCACCAGCACCTCGCGGCGCTCGGCGTCACTCATGGACATCCAGCGGGTGATCTCGGCGGCGCTGCGCTGGCAACCGATGCAGATGTCCTGTTCGTCCAGGGCACAGACATGGACGCAGGGCGAACGCACGGGTGAATCGGCGGTGGTCATGCGGCTTCCCTCGAATGGCCGCGCATTGTGCCCGTTATGACCCGTCTTGGCATGTGCCTTTACCTTGTCGAGAGCACTCAACCCCGCCGGGGCGGCGCCTGGAGCACGATGCCAGCGTCGTACAGCAGGTTGACCAGTTCGACGATGATCACCGCGGTCAGGCCCCAGATGCGGTACTCGCCGTACTGGTAGCTGGGCACCTGCCAGCGCAGGCCGTCGTGGTCGACCCTAAAGGTGAAATCCGGCGGCACCTCGCAGAAGAACCGCAGCGGCACGGTGAAGACCGCAGCGATCTCGGCTTCGCTGGGGACGTACTCGAGCTGGTCGGGAATCAGCGCGACGATGGGTGTGACCGCCAGGCCATAGCGTGACACCAGCGGACTCAAGGGGGCGATCACCTCCACCAGCCCCGGCGGCAGACCAACCTCCTCCTGGGCTTCGCGCAGGGCGGTGGCGACCAAGTCGGCGTCCTCGGGATCGCGACGACCGCCGGGCAGCGCCACCTCGCCGCCGTGGGTGGACAGGTTGCTGGCGCGCAGGGTGAGCAGCAACTCGGGATGCTCGCCGCGAATGATGGGCACCAGCACCGCCGCTTCCTGGTAGGTCTCGTTGCCGCTCAGGGTGCGCGGCTGATAGTGACGCAGGCGCTGGAGCAACTCATCCACGCCGGAATTCTCCCTTGGTCATCGTAGCCGCTGGATCATGGCACGCTCGCCGGGCAATCCCAAGCCCAGCCATCGCTTGCGAGCCGCGGGACCACCCCGGCACACTGCAACAAAACGAGGATTGTCCATGAAGCATTGCAACCACTGTGGCGGACTGCTGGAGGAACGCATTCCCGCCGGCGACAACCGGATGCGCCTGGTCTGCAGCCAGTGCGGCTCAGTGCACTACCAGAATCCGCGGGTGGTCGCAGGTTGCCTGGCGACCTGGAAGGGCAAGGTGCTGCTCTGCCAGCGCGCCATCGAACCCCGGCGCGGCTACTGGACACTGCCAGCGGGCTTCATGGAGAACGGCGAGACCACCACCGAGGCCGCCGCCCGCGAGACCTTCGAGGAAGCCGGCGCCTTGGTGCAGGGGCTGGAGCTCTATACCCTCTTCGATCTGCCGCACATCGACCAGATCTACATGCTGTTCCGCGGCGAACTGGTCGACGGGCGTTTTGGCGTGGGCGAGGAAAGCCTCGACGTGCGCCTTCTGGACGAAGCCGACATCCCCTGGTCGTCTCTGGCTTTTCCGACCATCAAGCGAACATTAGAATGCTTTTTCGCCGACCGCCGCCATGGCGTCTTCCCGCTGCGCCATGAAGGTATGGCCCCCATGGTGGTCGCGCCCAAGCCTGCCTGAGCTTTTCCGAGGATTCTCCCGACATGCGTCCGTTGCACCTGTTGTTGGCGCTCTGCTATGTGCTGTGCGGTTCCTTGCTTCCCCAGCTGGCCCAGGCCAGTACCAGCGTCACGGTGATCCGCCAGCCGGCTGCACCGCTGATCGACAAGGTGCTGGTCATCAAGTCGCGCAATCAGTTGCAGCTGCTCAGTGGCGATACCGTGATGAAGTCCTATCGCGTCTCGCTGGGCAAGAACGCCCGCGGCCCCAAGCTGCGCGAGGGCGACCAACGCACTCCGGAAGGCTTCTACTGGATCGACTGGCGCAAGACCAGCGACAAGTTCAACCTGGCCATGCACATCTCCTACCCCAACCGGGAGGACCTGGCCCGCGCCTACAAGGCCGGCGTGCCCCCGGGCAGCATGATCATGCTGCACGGCACCCCCATCGACGAGGAGTATCCGGAGTGGTCCTTCAATTCGCTGAACTGGACCAATGGCTGCATCGCCCTGACCAACCACGACATGCGCGAGATCTGGGGGCTGGTCAAGGATGGCACCCTGATCGAGATCCGCCCCTGAGAGCCTATTCAGAGGCTGCTGCGCGTCGGCCAAACTGCGTTGAAGAGGCCTTCGGAATGCTCATTTACCATTCGTAAACTCCGCTTCCTCAGGCCTCTTCGCCTTGTTTGGCTCTAGCTCGCGAGCCTTTGAACAGGCTCTGAGCCGGTGGACTTCCCGCGCTCTACCCCGCTACCTGCTCCGCCGGCGAGACGATGCTGGTCTTGCCGCGGGAACGGCCGCTGCTCAGGTAGTCGGCGATGGATTCCTGGGTGACCTCGCCGAGGAAGTCGTTGTCAGCGCTGAGCACCGGCAGCCAGGAGCTGTTGAACTGGTACATGCGCGACAGCAGGATGCGCAGGTGCTCGTCGAAGGCCGCGGTGGCCTTGAACGGGGTGACGAAGGGTGCCACCGGGCCACTCTGGCCGCGCAGGTCGCGGCGGCGCACGTAGCCCAGGCCCTTGTTGGCGGCATCGGTCACCACCAGGTAGCGGCGGTCGTGCTCTTCCATCAATTCCACGGCATCGCCGATCAGGGTCTCGGCCTGGATCGAGGGGGCATTGTCGGCGGCATCCTCGGCGCGAATCAGCAGCAGACGCTTCAAGGTGCTGTCCTGGCCGACGAAGTTGCTGACGAAGTCATCCTTGGGATGGGCCAGCAGGGTATCTGGATGATCGAACTGCACCAGGCGGCCGCCGCGGAACACGGCGATCTTGTCGCCCAGGCGGATGGCCTCGTCGATGTCGTGGCTGACCATGATCACCGTCTTGTTCAGCGCCCGCTGCATCTGGAAGAACTCGTTCTGGATGGCCTCGCGGTTGATCGGATCCACCGCCCCGAAGGGTTCGTCCATCAGCAGCAGGGGCGCCTCCGCCGCCAGGGCGCGGATCACCCCGATGCGCTGCTGCTGGCCACCGGACAATTCGCGCGGATAGCGCGACAGGTACTGCTTCGGATCGAGCTGCACCATGCTCATCAACTCGGTGGCGCGCTCGCGGCACTTCTTCTTGTCCCAGCCGAGCAGCTTGGGCACCACGGTGATGTTCTCCTCGATGGTCATGTTGGGGAACAGACCGATCTGCTGGATCACGTAGCCGATGTGGCGCCGCAGCGTCACCTCGTCGATGCCGGTGGTGTCTTCGCCATTGATCAGCACCCGCCCCGAGGTGGGTTCGATGAGGCGGTTGATCATCTTCAGGGTGGTGGTCTTGCCGCAGCCGGAGGGACCGAGGAAGACGCAGATCTGGCCCTCTTCCACGGTGAGGCTAACGGCGTCCACCGCGGTCACGTCCTTGCCGTGCTGCTTGAAGGTCTTGGTCAGGCGGTCGAGTTCGATCATCTGGGGCTCCTTAATGGGCGCCGCGCAGGCCGCGCGGGGTGAGGCGGCGTTGCAGCCACTGGAGGACGAGGTCGGCGACGATGGCCAGCAGGCTGACCAGGACGGCGCCGACGATGAGGGTGGCCATGTCGCTGCGGCTGATGGAGGTGAGGATGAGCACGCCCAGGCCGCCGGCGCCGATGGTGGCGGCGATGGTCATGACGCCGATGTTCATGACCACGGCGGTGCGCACCCCGGCGAGGATCACCGGCAGGGCGATGGGCAGCTCGACCATGCGCAGGCGTTGCCAGAAGGTCATGCCGATGCCGGCGCCCGCCTCGCGGATGCCCGGCTCGACACTGGTCAGCGCCAGGTAGGTGTTCCTCAGGATCGGCAGCAGCGAATAGAGGAACACCGCGGTGATGGCCGGCAGCGGGCCGAGGCCCTGGCCGAACTTGGAATAGAACGGCAACAGCAGGCCGAACAGGGCGATCGAGGGCAGCGTCATGACCACCGTGGCCACCGCCTGCAGCGGTCCGGCCAGCCAGGGGTAGCGGGTCATGAGAATGCCCAGGGGCACGCCCACCAGGATCGCCAGGGTCACGGCGATACCGACCAGGGTGATGTGCTGGCGGGTCAGTTCGAGGACCTGCAGCCAGTCGATGTGGTTGAAGGAGGTGACGAAATCCATGGGTCATTGCCCTCCGCTGAAGGGGTGCTGGGCGAGGAAGTCGCCTGCCACCTGGGCCGGCGTCTGGCGCTCGATGTCCACCTTGGCGTTGAGCTGGCGCATGGTGGCCTGGTCGAGGCTTTCGGCGAGGGGCCTGAGCAAATCGGCGAGATCCGGATGCTTGGCCAGGTAGGCGGCGTTGACCACCGGCGCGGCGGTGTAGTCTGGGAAGTAGCCCTTGTCGTCTTCCAGCACCTTGAGCTTGAAGGCGTCCAGGCGGCCATCGGTGGTGTAGACCAGGCCGGTGAACACCTGGCCGTTGCGCAGGGCGGTGTAGACCAGCCCCGGATCCATCTGGCGGATGTCATCGCGGGTGTAGTTCAGGCCATAGGCCTTGACCAGGCCGGCGAGGCCGTCGGAGCGATTGGCGAATTCGATGTCCAGCGCAGTGAGGTGCTGCTTGCCGGCCTCGGCCTCGAGCAGCCCGGCCAGGTCGCTGATGCTGTTCAGCTCGGGATGCTGCTGGGCGACCTTCTCCGGCAGCGCCAGGGCATAGGTGTTGTTGAAGCGGGTGGGCGCCAGCCAGGCCAGGCCGATCTTGGCATCCAGCTCCTTGACCCGCTGGTAGGAGGCCGCCTGGTCCAGCCGCTCGGTGACGTGGTTGTAGGCCACCAGCGAGGTCCCGGTGTATTCCCAGGTGAGGTCGAGCTGGGCGTTCTTCACCCCGTTCCAGGCGATGGTGCTGCCCAGGCCGCCGACGATCTCCGGCTGATAGCCATGCTTGGCCAGGTACTGCCCGGTAAGTTCGGCGAGGATCGCCTGCTCGGTAAAGACCTTGGCACCGATGCGGATGGGGTCGGCCTGGGCGCCACTGGCCAGGACGAGGCCGAACCAGGTGGCGCCCAGGGCGATAAACAACTTCTTCATCTCGTCTCCTTAGCGGGCCAGGCCGCGTTCCAGCCAGAGGCGGCTGGCGAGCAGCACCAGGCCATCGAGCAACAGCGCCAGCAGGGCCGTGGCGGCGGCGCCCAGCAGCAGCTGCGACTGGTTCTCCAGGGCGATGGCGGGAAAGATCAGGCTGCCCAGGCTGTTGGCGCCGATGAGGAATACCAGCGGCGTGGTGCCGACGTTGATCGCCAAGGCGACCCGCACCCCGCCGACGATGATGGGCACGGCATTGGGCAGCTCCACCTTGGTCAGCACCTGGGTGGGCGTCATGCCGATGCCGGTGGCCGCCTCCTTGAGCGAGCCGGGTACGTTCCTCAGGCCCTCGTAGGTGTTGCGCACGATGGGCAGCAGCGAGGCCAGGAACAGCGCCAGGATCGCCGGACCATCGCCGATACCGACGATGCCCAGGGCGATGGCCAGCACCGCCAGGGGCGGTACGGTATTGCCGATGTTGAACACCTGCATGAAGCGCTCGGCGCTGCGGGCGAAGCGCGGCCGACTGAGCACCACCCCGGCGGGAATGCCGACGAGCAGGGCGACGACCATGGAGACGGCCACCAGGTAGAGGTGCGCCTGGAGATAGAACAGCAGATCCGCGCGATAGGTACGAAGGGTATCCATACCGATCCAGTGCACCAGCAGTGCCAGGATCACCACTCCCACGGCCGTGCCGAGCAGGAGGGTCTTGAACTTCGTCATGTCAGGCTCCTTCAACGGGCGGACAGGCCGCATGCCTTCCGAATGCGGAACTCGCACAGGGGCGAGGCGCAGGACGGCTGTCCGGGTTCAGGGTCGAGACGCAGCGGGGCATGGCGGGTATGCCGGCTGGACCAACGGGGCGCTACCGGATCTCAAGATCCGCAACGTCCTTGGGTGTCGCCTCCTCAGGAAGCGACATGGCACCTTGCCTCGACCGAAGTGATTGACGTCCATCGGGGTCGATAGTTCGCCAACTCCTTTTCAGGCTAACCCAATAGACTCGCTCAATGCCAACCCCATCGCGCAGAGGCGTGCAGTGGAGCGCCCCTGACGCCCGTGCCAGAGGCATCCATCAACCGGCAGGGCCAAGAGCCGCGAAATAGACGAGTTTCCCTGTCAGCCCCACCAAATGTAATGACGTTTCTGCCGATCGGTTGGCAGCCAGTGGACGATCCACATCACAGCCAGACGGACGCAGTCGCGCCGTTTCGTGGAGAGGCACACAGCCAGGCTGACGTACGGTCGCGACTGAAACATCTTTCTGTGCACCAGTGCGACGCCGTTGTTTTGGCACCCCTTTATCATTCTGACGAGCGGCTGACGCTTTGAGGGATCATTCAGCCCAACCACGGTCAATAGGTGGCCCAGTGATAGCACCAAGCCATTCCTGGTACCGCTATAACAACAGACTATTCACCGAGCTAACTTCAAAGGGAACGTTATGAATGACATGACGGCTTGTGCATCGTTGGACTCCGCCATTCTCTCCTCTGCCCCCGTAATGCTGCTGCAACCCAAGGTGGAAACTTGGGTGGTGGTCTATGCACACGGTGGCCTGATCACCGAATTTAGCGACGAGGCAGCGGCCCGCCAGGAAGCCGAGCAGTGGGCGGGTATCTGCCTGCGTCGCTAGACTGCACCTGAATGACCTGCCTGGCGCCGTCGTCTGACGGAAAGCAGTCGCCGGCAGCTCATCACCTGCTTCGACGCCGCTCGCTTCTGGCTAGCCATTCCCCAGCCTAGCCGATCTCCCGCTCAGCCCCTGTAGCCCTACCCAGCTCGCATTTTTGCGGGTTCCTTGCTGCGGTAACGTTGCCTGGCGCACTTTACGCGCACCGCGTTGCAACTTCCCCCTGTGCATTAGGGCCTGATGGCGAGTCGGGCAGCCTGCCTGCCTCCTTCCGCCACCGCCTGAGCCACTGCCTGGGACCTTGCCGATGACGCCTCGCTGGAAATCCGCTTTCGCGACCCTGTCCATCCTGCTCTGCAGCCTCGCCGCCCTGCCTGCCACGCACGCCGATACGCGTGACTTTCCCACCGATCTGGTCGGACTGAATTTCTCCGGCGCTGGCTTCGCGCCTCAGGTATTGCCGGGCAAACCCGGAACCAACTACTTCTTCCCCGAGGCCGGCCACTATCGTCGCTGGGCGGCGAAGGGCATCCGGGTGATCCGTTTCCCGGTCATCTGGGAACGTCTCCAGCCGCGCCTCGGGCAGCCGCTGGATCCGGTCTATGCCAAGCTGATCGACCAGACGCTCGACAATGCCAAGCGCTATCGCATGAGCGTGGTGCTGGATCTGCACAACTATATGAGATACCGGGGCCAGGTCATCGGCAGTGCGGCGGTACCCTACCCGGCCTATGCCGATGTGCTGCGTCGGATCGCCCAGCGCTGGCACGACCATCCCGCGCTCGCCGCCTACGACATCATGAACGAACCTCACGACGCCGTTGAGCAGTGGCCGATCGCGGCCCAGCACGGCATCGATGCGGTGCGCGACGTCGACCGCACGCGCCCGATCCTGATCGAGGGCAACGGTTGGTCCAGCAGCTATCTCTGGCCGCGCTACAACGCCAAGCTGCTCGGCCTCAAGGACCCGGTGGACAACCTGATCTATTCCGCCCACGTCTATTTCGATAACGACGGCGGCGGCAAATACCTGAAGAAGGACATGACCGACTTCGACCCGGATGTCGGCATCCGCCGGGTGGAGCCCTTCATCACCTGGCTCAGGCAGCACGGCAAGCGTGGCCACATCGGTGAATTCGGGGTCCCGGACAACGATCCACGCTGGCTGGCGGCCATGGATCGCCTGCTGGCACGGCTGCGCCAGGAGTGCATCCCGGCCATGTACTGGGCCGCCGGCCCCAACTGGGGCGACTACAAGCTGGCGATCGAGCCGGTGAACGGCAAGCCACGCCCGCAATGGGCGGTATTGCAGAAGTACGTCAAGCCCTCCTCCTGCGAGAGCCTGGGCCCGCGCTGACGCGGTGCGTGACTGCGATCACCGACGACCTGAGGGGGAATCGGTGATCGCAATCACAAAGTCTCGTCCAAGGCGACCATCGGTAGCGAACTCTTAAGGTTTTGACGATCAAACCGTAACAGAAAGTAATAGTTCGACGATTGAAATTCGTCGTAATAACAAGAGCCTGGATGCCATGTCTCGTTCCTTCGTGCTGTTCCATCCCCTCCTTTCGCCCTGACGGCAGCCTACCGTCACCCGCCTTCATCTGTCGCACCGTCAGGGAAATCCCATGGAAAGATTTGTCGCTCTGGATAGCTTTCGCGGTCTGCTGGCCGTCGCCGTCGTGCTCTTTCATACCTATGTCGCCCAGGCCGCTTCGGAAAATCCGCTGATCGCCAACGCCTATCTATTCGTGGAATTCTTCTTCGTGCTCAGCGGTTTCGTCCTGATGCATACCTACGAAACCCGCCTGCGCACCCTGGACGACTATCGCGACTTCGCCATCAGCCGCTCGGCGCGCCTGCTGCCACTGCACCTGGCGATGCTCGGATTCTATGTACTGCTGGAAACCGGACGGCTGCTGGCCGAGCACCTGGGCATCAATTTCAACGATCCGGCCTTCAGTGGTGCCACCGCACCCGAGCAATTCCTGCCCAATCTGCTGCTGCTGCAATCCTGGCTGGGCCAGGCCATCACTGGCTCCTTCAACTACCCGTCCTGGAGCATCAGCATCGAGTACTACCTCTACCTGGTGTTCGGCATCCTGGTGCTCAAGGGCCAGGGCCATCATCGCCAGTGGTTCCTGGTGATCGCGCTGCTGGCCTTCGCGCAGCTGCTGTTCCCGGTGCTGCCGCTGAAGACCGAGATCTTCCGTGGCCTGTCGTGCTTTTTCGCCGGCGCCTGCACCTACCGGCTCTATGTCTGGATCAAGCGGCAGAACCAGGGCTCGTTCGGCGGTACCCTGCTGGAAGTGGCCTGCCTCATCGCGGCGATCGCGGTGATGACCTCGGATCTGCCCGTCGCCAAGAAAGGCGTCCTGGCCAGCCTGGTCTTCTGCGTCACCATCCTCACCTTCGCCTTCGAACGCGGCCTGGTCTCGAGCGTGCTGCACCATGGCTACTTCGTGCGCCTGGGGATGCTGTCCTATTCCATCTACCTCTGCCACGCGGCGGTGATCTTCCTGTTCAAGAGCGCCTTCATCGTGCTGGGCAAGCTGCTGCACCAGGATCTCACCGTGGTGGCACCGTCCCACGACGTCCCGGTGCCCTTCATGATCCGCTACATCGCCACCGGCAGCCCCCTACTGGACAACCTGGTGGTCCTGCTGGAGCTGGCGGTGGTCCTCGGCCTGGCCTGCCTGACCTACAGGTACATCGAAATCCCGGGCATGGCGCTGGGCAAGCGCCTGGTGCGCAAGAGACGCAACCGGCCGTTCTGCGAGGGCAAGATCCAGCCGCAGCCCTGAGCGAGCTCAAACCCACTCACTTCCGGCAGGTGCCATCATTGTGCAGCTGCAATACTGGATGCATCCTTAAGGCTGGCAGCGAAAGGTAGGAGATAGACGTCTTCGCTGGTGACGCGACAGGGATGGATCCTGCCATGCAGCGACACTACGACGAGTTGGTGCGGCTCTGCTACGAATGCGTCTTGGACGAGAGCCGCTGGGACGCCCTGCTGGAACGCCTGATTCCGCTCAGTGGGCGGCAGCAGGGCGGCGTGATGATCCAGGCGCAAGGCCGGGATTATGTCGATGTCTCGCAGTACCACCGCTATGACGAGGCTGTTCTGGCCCCCTATGCGGCCTACTACCACCTGTTGGATCCCGGCCGCGACTATCTACCGAACAGGGCAGCAGGCCACTGGTACCATGACTGGAGTGAGATCGGTAATAAGCGAATCGAACGCGACCCCTATTACCAGGACTTTCAGCACCCTCTTGGTCTGGGTAACAATTCCTGCGTAAAACTTTACGAAACCCCTACCCATACAGCCTATCTGACGCTGATCACCGAGGTGGGCAGGGACATTCCTCTCGCCGGGCACCAACGATTACTGGAACGCCTGTCACCCCATCTGCGACTTGCCGGCACCTTCGCGAGTAAGCTTTCCTCTCTTAGCCAACAACTTCATCATCAGTCGCTGCTGCTGTGGCAGTCCCGCCATTGTCTCTGGCTGGTCAATGGCCAGGGAGGCCTCGTGTTCGCCAGTCAAAGAGCTGAAGCTATGCTGCTGGCGTCAAATGCACCTTTGCGCATTCAACAGGGACGTATCAAAGCGCGGCACGAAGATGTGTTCCTGCGCAGGGCGATTCAACAGGCTGCCGGGCGTCTAGGACCGGCTAGCGCCAGCCTCGTCAAGCTGACGAGGGACCGAGGCGATGATTTGTTGGTTATACCGGTCTCCCAGAGTCTGTTGCCTAGCGGTCAATCGCCGCTGGTGTTGCTCACCCTGTCCAATTCTTCTTTCGATCAGAATCTTTTGCGCGATCTGTTCAACCTCACGCCTGCAGAACTCCGTCTGGCTATGCTTCTGATGGACGGTCTATCGCCGGAAACCTGTGCAACTCGACTGAATGTGAGTATCACGACTATCCGCACGCAACTACGCAGCTTATTACGCAAGACGAATACCGAACGACAAGCGGAGCTCTTGGCCTTGATAGGTAAACTGGGACTTTACTAAAGCCAATTGACCCATACCGCCGCAAAAGGAATTACGGAAAAAGTATTGAGATGCGACTTGGGATATACCGTGATCGTTGAGCATTTCAGCTGGACAGCCAAAGGCTCTCCAATAAAGACTATCCTCACGGTGATCTCAGATCTTTTGCGACTTTAGCTAAGGAAACAATCAGGGAATGCCAGCACCCAGGGCAGTCAACTGACTAAGCAGCTGCAATGCCAAGGCTCGTCCCTGGCTGGTAGGCGTTACACCCGTCTGCGACGGAACCATCCGCTTGAAGCCGCCTGACGTAGCGACGAAAGGCCGAGCGGCTGCCGGTTGCGCACGGGGCAAACCTTCACTGTAAAAATCCGCCAACAGACGCGCCGTATGAATTTCCTTTACGCGAATTTGAAATCCCAAGCCGTTCGGGGCTTGAGCGTCGGGTATGGGCAATACCTCCAGCATCCACCGCGCCTGCCGTTTCAAGCCTTGAATTTCGGCCTGGCTCGTCGATGAATCGGCTTCGGCTGCAGCATGCATCAGCAGAGCACGATCCAGCAGCCGCAGCTTTGCCTGCTGCAGAGTGGCGACGAAGGCGCTGCGCAGCAAAACGTCATAGCGGGTGTCCAGGGTCGTACCTGCGCCGGCATCAACCGCCCCATCGCGCTCGACGAATTCTTCGCGTTTATTACTCCCACCATCCCGTTCACTGAAGGAGATAAAGCCGCCCTGGTCGTCACTGCTGCCCTGCTGCAGTTCCATGCTCGTGGTCCTCTCGGTATGGGTGACGGTACGGCTTCGCAGGCGCTGAGTTTCCAAACGCGCTGCCAGCTCACGATTCCAAAACAACGCGACGGTAGGACTGCCCAAGGACCGGTAAGTCGAGCCAAAAGCCTTGAGCAGCTGTTGATCGGCTTCTTCGGACCGAGAACTGCTGGTGCTAGTGGACTGCGGCATAACCTCGGGCTGGCCCGAGCGAAAGGAGAGTTCAGCAGCTTGTAAATGAGCCAAGTTGAACGGTAATGACCAAACTACTAGTGCAAAACCTATTAGCAGTTGCCGACCTATCATGATTATTTCCCTCAAGGTGCGGTTTCATTGCGATAACCATTGAGCGAAAGACCATCTTCCAGCGCACGTCGGGTAGAGGAAGTCGACACTGGCGGGAGGAATGGAGAGCTCGCTCGATAAAGCGTCTTTGCCCGTGCAAAATAGTTGGCAGGATCGAGGGTGCTCTCGTACTCAGCGTCGGCCAACGTCCGAGGCGTCAGTAGGGTGCGCGCCAGCGTCCGGTTATGGTGGGGTCGCCAATAGCTCCGGGTAACATGACCGTCTCCATGAGTTCAGGGGGCAGGTCTCAGCTCTACCAGATAGGCCGTAGCCCCAACCGCGACCGAGCGCTCCTCATAGATAGCCAAGGCGCGCGGTGGCAACCAAAGGGTTTGCCATGCCGAGATAGGCTCAGTCGGTGCCTGACGACCATCCATAAAGGAAGTGCGTAGTCCAACTTGCAACGGTGTATCGCCACAGTTGACCAACCGTGCCTGGACCAGCACGGTTTGAGTGGGCGTTCGTAGCCCCTGCAGGCTTTGCACCGCCAGCATCGACTTGAGACGCGAATCGGTAAACTGCACGGAATTGAGTGGGATCGGAGAGATAACGCCGTATTCTCGAGCGACTAAAGCAGGCCCGGTCACTTCGGCTAACGCCCAGGGCGTTCGACATTGCACCACCATCTGTCGACCACTCGTGCAGGCTGTAACGAAGGCGAAAGCAATGAGCGTGAAGGTCAGCCGTTTCATTAGTAGAGCCCTGCCAGATCATTCTGGAAAACGGCTTCTCCTGCAGCCGTCCTTCGGACAGCCGTGTCTACCACCGGGGCGTTGCCTGGCCTTCTTAGCCAAACTAAACCACAACGGTCTGTCTCGACCGTCAGAGGTTTGGCCAGGGTGCTTGAATCATTCAGGCGTAGACTCTCTACCCGAGGCTGCTGATCCAGCGGTACAAGATAGATTTGTCGGGGCAGGCTCTCCCAACGCCGGACATCAGCCTGGGGCGTAGTGGCGCTGGCCATTAACTGCGATCCAAGACTGAAGAGTGCGCCCACCGCAGCGACTCCGGCAGCGCTGTTGGACAAGTCGTAATTTCCACTGGCGGACCCCATCAAGGCGGTCGTCGCGGCCACGGTGGTTATGCCCATGCCTACCTCTGCCGCTGTCTGGGCATTGTCCTTGAACTGCGCCTTGCCAGCGTTGATAGCATCAATGCCCCGCCCCCCACGGGTGGTGGCCTGAAAGTACAGGTCGTCCGCCATACGGACGCCGGCCAGAGGCTGATCCTGCGTGAAGATCTGCGGCAGCTTTTCTGCTCCCGTATCCGCAAAACTAAGAATCTCTCCATGCTTACCGCCATTTACCTTGAGTGGCGCGCTACCAGTTTCCAATAGCACCAGATAGCGTGGAGGCCGCGCCTGCAAGTCGTCGAAGGCACCAGTCGGCGCCTGGCGTAGACTATTTTTCAGCCGATCCCGCGAGGCTGCTTCGTCGCCCTGACAGAGTGAACTCCAGCCTGCCAGGAACTCCAACAAACCCACGTCGCTGGCGTAGTGCTGATCCTCGGCGAAGCGGTCTTGCAGATTGCCGCCCAGAAAGGCCGCCCGGGCGTTATCGAAATCCCCCTCGCGCAAATAGAGAAGTCCACGGTAGTAGTACGCCATGGAGCGTTCGTACGGCTCACCCTTGAAGTCCTTTACTGCTTCGCCATTCCACAATGAACGCGCTCGTTCCGCCTGAGGATTGTCGGCATAGACGGCTTCGATACGCTGAATCGCCTGATCGAAGGAAACCTTGGCGATGTCGTATTGCCCTTGCTCGAAAGCGGCCAGACCCAAGCGCTCAAAATTGAGTACGGCGTTGCGCGCCCCCTCTTGGTGTAAGCGCTGAAAATACGACTGCAGGGCGACTGGCTTGCCCTCGATGAAGCGCTGGGTTCGCTGTTGATCTGCTGGCGATGGCGCGTCCGAGGCACAACCTTGCAGACCGAGAGCGATGAGGAAGGTGGCACAAGACAAGATACGCATAGGAACCTCCTGTTCAGCGATAGATGATGTCGTCGGCGGCAGCGCGGTTGATTTCATAGGCATTGCTCCACACCAATTCACCGGATTCGAGATCGATCATTTCGAAGGTGATCTGGGTGTAGCGCTGATCCAGCCCCGTCGTACTGCTGTGCGCATCGAGGGTGGCAAGCGTCCCGGTCAGACGAAAATCAGCTCCAGCCTGGGCCTTGGTCAGGCCCGTCGTCCCCACGTCCGTCACGCCCTCACGCTTGAGCGCACGCTCCTGAGCAACGGCGTCGGCAAACTCCCGCCCAACGAATCTCATGCGCCCCTGGGCAGCGCGGGCGAGACCGACTCTCAATTTGTTGATGATGAGTTTGCGATTGATGGGCTGAGAGCCTTCATTACGGAAGTAGGCATCGTCGATAATGACCCGCGGCGCTACGCTGCGCCCGGCCAAGGCTGGATTGGCTAGCAGATCGCGCATCATCACGTCGGCCATTGCCGCGATATCACGCGACTCGATGCCGGTACCGGAGACAGGACCTCGTGCCTGGACGTCTAGCTCCATGGCCGGTACCCCGCCAGCGTAGGGAGAGGCTGGCGCACAGCCCCCCAGGACACACGCCAAGGTAGCCAAGGTAATGACCGCAAGCGCAGCCCCCCCCTTGTTCTTCCGCTCACTTACCTGTTCCATGGGCATCTCCTGTGGCCATCTGGCTCTGAGAAGAGATGCTAGAGGCTGCCTCTGCGGCCGAGCATCCTCCATGTAGAGGATGCTCACCGGTTTCCCAACTGCTGGGTGGACCCAGACCGTCGCGCCTCCCTGCTATACTCCGCCCCCTCTTTTTTCGCTCTCGCCCAGGTTCATCCATGACCACCCAGGCCGCCGAAGTCGCCAAGCGCCGTACCTTCGCCATCATTTCCCACCCCGACGCGGGCAAGACCACCATCACCGAGAAGCTGCTGCTGATGGGCCAGGCCATCGCCGTGGCGGGTACGGTGAAGTCGCGTAAATCCGACCGCCATGCGACCTCCGACTGGATGGAGATGGAAAAGCAGCGTGGCATCTCCATCACCACCTCGGTGATGCAGTTCCCGTACCGCGAGCACATGATCA
>CAUQPA010000026.1:0-17478 GCA_963519325.1 uncultured Pseudomonas sp.
GGCCGGTCCAGCAGGACGGCTGGTGGCAGCAGTCGGTACTGGTGCCACATTTTCTCTTGGTGGCCGATTGGTCGAAGAATCTGCTGCTGGGCTTTGCGGGCCAATGGCTGGGGGCTACCCCTATGCCGAGCCTGCAATTGTTGCCGCAGTGGGGGCCGAAGGCTCCCTGACGTTTTTTCCAGGCTCCGCTCCGCCGGGGTCATCCTGCGATGGTTCGCCGTCGCATCACTTGAAACAGTGGGGTCGCGTCACATGTGTGGCATCGTAGGTATCGTGGGCAAGACTAACGTCAACCAGTCGTTGTACGACGCGCTCACCGTCCTTCAACATCGCGGTCAGGATGCCGCCGGTATCGTCACCAGCCGGGACGGTAAACTCTACCTGCGCAAAGACAACGGTCTGGTGCGCGACGTCTTCCAGCAACGGCACATGCAGCACCTGATCGGCCACATGGGCATCGCCCACGTGCGCTATCCCACGGCTGGCAGTTCGAGCTCCGCCGAGGCCCAGCCGTTCTATGTGAATTCGCCCTATGGCATCACCCTGGCGCACAACGGCAACCTGACCAACGTCGAGCAGCTCTCGCGCGAGATCTACGAGTCCGACCTGCGCCACGTGAACACCACCTCCGACTCCGAGGTGCTGCTCAACGTCTTCGCCCACGAGCTGGCGGTGCGCAACAAGCTGCAGCCGACCGAGGACGACGTCTTCGCTGCGGTTTCCGAAGTGCACGAGCGTTGCCGTGGTGGCTACGCCGTGGTGGCCATGATCACCGGCTATGGCATCGTCGGTTTCCGCGATCCAAACGCCATCCGTCCCATCGTCTTCGGCCAGCGTCATACCGAATACGGCGTCGAATACATGATCGCCTCCGAGAGCGTCGCCCTCGACGTGCTCGGCTTCACCCTGATTCGCGACCTGGAACCGGGCGAAGCGGTGTACATCACCGAAGACGGCCGCCTCTACACCCGCCAGTGCGCACAGAATCCGCAGTACGCACCCTGCATCTTCGAACATGTCTACCTGGCCCGTCCGGATTCCATCATCGATGGCATCTCGGTCTACAAGGCCCGCCTGCGCATGGGCGAGAAGCTCGCCGAGAAGATCCAGCGTGAGCGTCCCGAGCATGACATCGACGTAGTCATCCCGATTCCGGATACCAGCCGTACCGCGGCGTTGGAGCTGGCCAACCATCTGGGTGTGAAGTTCCGCGAAGGCTTCGTCAAGAACCGCTACATCGGTCGTACCTTCATCATGCCCGGCCAGGCCGCGCGCAAGAAGTCGGTGCGCCAGAAGCTCAACGCCATCGAGCTGGAATTCCGTGGCAAGAACGTGATGCTGGTGGACGACTCCATCGTCCGTGGTACCACCTGCAAGCAGATCATCCAGATGGCTCGCGAGGCCGGTGCCAAGAAGGTCTATTTCTGCTCGGCGGCGCCGGCGGTGCGCTTCCCCAACGTCTACGGCATCGACATGCCCAGCGTGCACGAGCTCATCGCCCACGGTCGTACCACCGAGGAGGTCGGCGAGCTGATCGGCGCCGACTGGCTGATCTACCAGGACCTGCAGGATCTCAAGGAAGCCGTGCGCACGCGCAAGGCGCCCAAGGTCGAGCAGTTCGACTGCGCGGTGTTCGATGGCGAGTACATCACCGGCGACGTCGATGCCGCCTATCTGAATCGGATCGAGCAAGCGCGCAACGACGCGGCCAAGGTCAAGCACCAGGCCGTCAGCGCCATCATCGACCTCTACAACGATTAAGGAGCTGCACATGAGCCAAGACTGGGATGCCGGACGCCTGGATAGTGATCTCGAAGGCGCGGCCTTCGAGACCTTGGCGGTGCGGGCAGGGCAGCAGCGCTCGCCGGAAGGCGAGCATGGCGAAGCCCTGTTCCTGACCAGCAGCTACGTGTTCCGGACCGCTGCGGATGCCGCGGCGCGCTTCGCCGGCGAGGTGCCGGGCAACGTCTATTCGCGCTACACCAACCCCACGGTGCGTACCTTCGAGACCCGTATCGCGGCGCTGGAAGGGGCGGAGCAGGCGGTGGCCACTGCCTCGGGCATGTCGGCCATCCTGGCCATGGTGATGAGCCTGTGCAGCGCCGGTGACCACGTGCTGGTCTCGCGCAGTGTGTTCGGCTCCACCATCAGCCTGTTCGAAAAGTACTTCAAGCGCTTCGGCATCGAGGTGGACTATCCGCCGCTGGCCGATCTGGACGCCTGGCGGGCCGCCTGCAAGCCCAATACCCGGCTGTTCTTCGTCGAGTCGCCGTCCAATCCCCTGGCCGAGCTGGTAGACATCGCCGCCCTGGCCGAGATCGCCCATGCCCAGGGCGCGCTGCTGGCGGTCGATAACTGCTTCTGCACCCCGGCGCTGCAAAAGCCGCTGGCGCTGGGTGCCGACATCGTCATCCATTCGGCGACCAAGTACATCGACGGTCAGGGCCGCGGCATGGGCGGCGTGGTCGCCGGTCGTGCCGAGCAGATGAAAGAGGTGGTGGGTTTCCTGCGTACCGCCGGCCCGACCCTGAGTCCCTTCAACGCCTGGCTGTTCCTCAAGGGCCTGGAGACGCTGAAGATCCGCATGCAGGCGCACAGCCAGACCGCGCTGGAGCTGGCCCGCTGGCTGGAAGCGCAGCCCGGTATCGAGAGGGTCCACTACGCTGGGCTGGAAAGCCATCCTCAGCACGACCTGGCCCGCCGCCAGCAGTCGGCCTTCGGCGCCGTGGTGAGCTTCGAGGTGGCGGGCGGACGCGACGCCGCCTGGCGCTTCATCGATGCCACCCGGATGATCTCCATCACCACCAACCTGGGCGATACCAAGACCACCATCGCCCACCCGGCGACCACCTCGCATGGTCGTTTGTCACCGGCGGAGCGGGCCAATGCCGGTATCCGCGACAGCCTGATCCGGGTGGCCGTGGGCCTCGAAGACTTGGGTGACCTCCAGCAGGATCTGGCCCGTGGACTGGCGGCGCTATGAGCCTGACGTTCGCACCTGTAGAACCGCGGGTCGCCCTGGTCACCGGCGCGGCCCGTGGCCTTGGCCTCGGTATCGCCGCCTGGCTGATCGCCGAGGGGTGGCGCGTGGTGGTGGCTGACATCGAACACGAGCGCGGTGCCAAGGTTGCCGCCGCCTTGGGTGAACGAGCATGGTTCGTGGCCCTCGACGTGGCGGACGAGACCCAGGTCGAGTCCGCGGTGGCCCAGGTCGTCGGCCAGTTCGGCCGTCTGGACGCTCTGGTCAATAACGCCGGCTTGGCCAGTGCCCAGGGGCAGCCCTTGGAAAGCTTGGCGCTGAGTGAGTGGCGACGAGTGCTCGGGGTGAATCTCGAAGGTCCCATGCTCATGGCCAAGCACTGCGCGCCCTATCTGCGCGAGCAGCAGGGCGCCATCGTCAACATCGCCTCGACCCGCGCCCAGCAATCCGAGCCGCACAGCGAAGCCTATGCCGCGAGCAAGGGCGGATTGCTCGCCCTGACCCATGCGCTGGCCATTAGCCTGGGCCCGGAAGTACGGGTGAATGCCCTCTGTCCTGGCTGGATCGATGCACGAGATCCCCATATCCGCGAGGCCGAACCGCTGTCCGCTGCCGACCACGAGCAGCATCCGGTCCGCCGGGTAGGGACCGTCGAGGATGTGGCAGCCTGCGTGGCCTGGCTGCTGGGTGGCAACGCCGGTTTCATTTCCGGGGAAGCCATCACCCTGGACGGTGGCATGACCCGCAAGATGATCTACCTGGAATAGCGCCCGAAGAAAATAAAATTGGAAAAATCCTTGACGGATCAAAGGGCTACGAGGAGAATGCGCGTCACCCGAAGGGGATGGCTGATTAGCTCAGCTGGGAGAGCACCTGCATCACACGCAGGGGGTCGGCGGTTCGATCCCGTCATCAGCCACCAAACTCTTCGGGGAGTGTTCCGCAAGGTGCACGCAATGCGCGGCGGTAGTTCAGTCGGTTAGAATACCGGCCTGTCACGCCGGGGGTCGCGGGTTCGAGTCCCGTCCGCCGCGCCATACATAGCTCGTCCTGGGTCCTCTGAACTACCCGGACGAGACAAGAGAAGCTGCCTTAGGGCGGCTTTTTTTGTGCTTGGAAAAAAAATTCGCCCCGTCGCCGGTCCCGCACGCGGACGGCTTGGGGTGATGGCTTGCTGGTCCGTGCTACGGCTGCTGTCGTGTCTACCTGGTCGCAGTGGAGGACGTGCCTAGGCCTGTTCAGCATCCCTAGCAGGCTGCTTTGGCGACCGCTTAATCAGAACTCTCGGCCACCGCAGAAACCAGCACTTAGCTGTTAGCCGCGCCATGCATCCCTCACAAAGCCGGCGACGCACTTAATCCCCGTGGCCAGAGGTTGAATCGTTCAAGGCGCGCCGTCCTGCTCCGTGTGCGGCGCAACAGGGCTCAGGCGAAGTCTCTCAGCGACTGGTGGCAATGCGCCAGGGCATCGCGAATCATGAAGTTGACCAGGGTAGGGGAAACGCCCAGTTCCTTGGCGATGTCCTTTTGCGCGACGCCATGGATGCGATACATCTCGAAGGCGTACCGAGTGCGCTGCGGTAGCTCGGCGAGTGCCGCGTCCAGGTGATTCAGGGTGCGCTGGCCGATGTAGGTGTTTTCCGGACCAGGGGATGCCACCGTGGCGACCTCTTCGTGATCGTCCTGCGGGCTGGTGTACTTGGACTCGACGGATCTCTTGCGATAGTGGTCGATGGCCAGATTACGGACCACCTGGAACAGATAGCCGATCTGGGCCTTGAGCGAGGAGGTGATCTGCGGCGCCGTCTCGAGGCGGAAATAGGCGTCCTGCACGACGTCCTCGGCGCGGGACGGACAGCCAACGATCCGGGTCGCCGCTTTCACCAGTACCGGACGCTGGGAGACGAAGGTCTTTAGCAGGGGCGTATTGCAGGGGAGGGAAACCTGAGGCTCTGACATGCGCGTTCCTTGTGGGCCTGGCAGCGGGTGCCCTTTTGGTGGTGCAAATTATTTCCAAATGAAAATGATTGTCAAATACCTTTTGGCTCTAGCAGGCCTGTTTATCGTGCTTTGTCGAGCGCGGCTTAATTTTCCGCGGGGTAACGCGTTTGTTCTGTACCGACCGTGGCTCAGCCCGGTAGCGAACCCTGCAGGATTTCCGCATGTCCCCGTCTCCCGAAGCCTTTCCCACCCTGTCCCATGCGCTGCGCCAGCGCGCCATACACAATGCCGAGGGTCTTGCCCTGCGGTTTCTGGAGGCCGATGGCGAGACGACGCTGAGTTACGGCGAACTCGATTCCCGTGCACGTGCCATTGCCGTTGCCCTGAGGGAACGAATGGTGCCGGGCGAACGTGCCGTGCTGGTCTTCCACAGTGGTCCGGACTACGTCGCAGCCTTCTTCGGCTGTCTCTACGCCGGAATCATCGCGGTGCCGGCCTATCCACCCACCTCGGGTAACGCCCAGCACCAGCGACGCCTGCTGTCCATCATCGAGGATTCCGAGCCGGGACTGCTGCTGACCAGTACCGCGCTGCTCGCCGAACTGCCGCCCGGAGTACCGGGGCTGGCGGCAGACACCCTAGGACCTTCGGCGGAAGAGGCCTGGACTGCCAGCCTGCCCGAGGCGACCGACATCGCCTTCCTGCAATACACCTCGGGCTCCACGTCCCTGCCCAAGGGGGTGATGGTGAGCCACGCCAATCTGGTGGCCAACGAAGCGCTGATCCGCGCCGGCTTCGGGATAGGTCCTGACGACGTCATCGTCAGCTGGCTGCCGCTGTATCACGACATGGGCCTGATCGGCGGCCTGCTGCAACCCATCTACAGCGGCATTCCCTGCGTGTTGATGTCGCCTCGCTATTTCCTCGAGCGGCCGGTGCGCTGGCTGGAGGCCATCAGCACCTACGGCGGGACCATCAGCGGCGGCCCGGACTTCGCCTATCGCCTATGTCGCGAACGGATCAGCCCCTCGGCCCTCGCCGGGCTCGACCTGTCCCACTGGCGGGTGGCCTATTCCGGGTCGGAGCCGATTCGCCAGGCCAGCCTCGAGGGTTTTGCTGGCCATGTCGCCGCCACCGGCTTCGCACCCGGCAGCTTCTTTGCCTGCTACGGCTTGGCCGAGGCGACGCTGTTCGTCACCGGGGGACGCCGTGGGGAAGGCATAGGCGTACTGCCCGTCGCGGCCTCCGCGTTGAGTACCGGGACGCTGGCCGCTGGTGACGATGCCCTGGCGATCAGCTGTGGCCGGGCTCAGCCGGGCCATGGCGTTCGCATCGTCGCGCCCTTGACCCTGGAGGATTTGCCCGCGGGTACGGTAGGCGAGATCTGGGCCTCTGGGCCGAGCATCGCGGTCGGCTACTGGCGCAATCCCGAGGCCAGCGCAACGACCTTCGTCGAGCATGACGGCATCCGCTGGCTGCGCACGGGGGATCTCGGTGCCCTGCAGGGCGATGAGCTCTATGTCACCGGTCGACTCAAGGATCTGTTGATCGTGCGCGGCCAGAATCTCTACCCCCAGGATCTGGAACAGGTGATCGAGGCAACGGTGGAAGGGATACGGGAGGGCCGGGTCGCTGCCTTCGCGGTACCGGACGGTGACGAGGAGGGGATCGGCATCGCCTGCGAGATCGGTCGCCGCACGCGCAAACGCCTGGCGGCCGAGGGACTGATCGAGGCCATCCGCTGCGCCGTTGCCGGGGTCTGCCAACAGGCTCCGGCGTTCGTCGCCTTGCTGGAGCCGGGCGGCCTGCCCAAGACCTCCAGTGGCAAGCTGCAACGCTCGGCGTGCTGGCCGCAGTTGCGGTCGGGGGAGCTGCAGCCCTATGCGTGCTTCCCGAATGGCGAGACGGCTGCCAGGTCGGCAACGGGAGAGGTAGGGGAATTGACCACTGTCCTGGCCGATATCTGGCGGAGCTGCCTGGGCGGGGTCGCAGTGGGGCCGGAGGCGGACTTCTTCCTGCTGGGCGGCAACTCCATCAGTGCCACTCAGGTGATCGGTGAGACCCAGCGTCGCCTGGGGCGGGCCGTGGAATTGCGCACCCTGTTCGAGGCGCCCCGGCTTACCGATTTCGCCGCACAGGTGGCGGCGAGTCCGCAGCGCCGCGAGCCCGCTGCAGAGCTCGCGAGCGGTGAGCGCTTGCCGCTGTCGGCGGCGCAGCGTCGGCTGTGGCCGGCCTGGCAGCTCGATCCGGCCGGTGCGGCCTATAGCATCCCGGGTGGGCTGAGCCTGCGTGGGGAGGTGGATGCCCACGCGCTGCAGATCACTCTGGACCGCCTGGTAGCACGGCACGACAGTCTGCGTAGCCGCTTTTTCGAGGCGGACGGCCAAGTCTGGCAGCGTATCGACGCGGGCGCGACCTATGGCTGGCAGGTACTGGACTTGCGCAGCCTACCCGAGGCAGGCCGTGAGCGGGCTTTAGGCCAGCGGCGCGATGCCGAGGCCCGCGAGCCCTTCGATCTGGTTCAAGGGCCGCTGCTGCGCGTCAGCCTGGTCCGCCTGGATGACGATGCCTGGCAGTTATGGCTGACGGTGCACCATATCGTGGCTGACGGGTGGTCGCTCAATCTGTTGCTGGACGAGTTCGCCCGGCTGTATGCGGAGGCCTGTGGCGGCCAACCCGCGCAGCTGGCCTCCTTGCCGTGCCAGTCGGTACAGGCCGTGCTCGACCAGGAGAGCCGCCAGGCCGAATGGCAGGCTAGCCACCTGGCCTGGTGGCGCCAGGCGCTAGGGGAGATGCCCGAATCCCTGGGTTTGCCGAGCGACGGCAACTGGGATGCGCGGCGGGTCTCGCCGGCGGAGCGTCTGAGTCGAAGGGTAGAGGCCGAGCTGGCCGAGCGCCTGCGGCAGGCGGCCCAGGCACGCGGTGCCAGCCCCTTCATGTGGCTGCTGGCGACCTTCGGCCTGCTGCTGCACCGGCATGGAGGCGCGCGCCTTGGCTGCCTGGGCGTGCCCAGTGCCAATCGGCTCCAGGCCGACACCTTCGGCCAGGTGGGCTGCTTCATCAATACCCTGGTGTTCCCGTTGCGCCTGGAGCCCGCTGAGTCCTTCGTAGCCCAGCTCGCGCGCGTGCGCGACTTCACCCTCGATGCCCAGGCGCACCAGGCATTGCCCTATGACGACCTGGCTGCCAGCTATGGCGGGCGTGAACTGTTCCGGATGCTGTTCAACCATCAGCAGCGCGACCTCGGCGCCCTGCGGCGCCTGCCCGGGCTGCTGGCCGAACCCCTGGCCTGGCACAGTCGCCAAGCCAAGTTCGAATTGCAGCTGCAAACCGAGGAAGACGAGCGCGGGCGCCTGAGCCTGCACTTCGATTTCGCCCTTGATGCCTGGGACAGAGCCACCATAGAGCGCCTGGCAGACGCCTATCTGCGGCTCCTGGCGGCGACGGTAGCCGAGCCCGAGCGGCCGGTGGGCGAACTGCCGTCGTTGTCCGAGGCGGAAGGTCAGCGTGTGCTGCTGTGGGGCGAAGCGCCCTGCACGATGCCGGAGGAACTCTTGCGCGCTGGCCTGGAGCGAGCCTTGCGGGCCCATCCTGACAGGCAGGCGCTGGAGTGGGATGGCGGACAGCTCGATCATCGGCACCTGCACGCCGCCGCGCGACGCCTGGCGACGCGGCTGTTGGCAGCAGGTGCCGGTCCCGACGTACCGGTGGCGATCTGCGCGGAGCGTTCGCCGGAACGGGTCGTAGGGTTGCTGGCCATCGTCCTGGCGGGCAGCGCCTACGTGCCGCTCGATCCCGACTATCCCCGTGATCGCCTGGACTTCATGCTGACCGATAGCGCGGCCCCCCTGCTGCTGTGCCAGGGCGATCCAGCGCAGCACCTGACGCTGCCCATCGGCGTGCAGGCCTTGCGCCTGGATGACGCCCTGGTGGCCGGCGACGACGTCGCTCTGCCGCCACCGGCCCTGCATCCCGAGCATCTCGCCTATATTCTCTACACCTCAGGGTCCACCGGCCGACCCAAGGGCGTCGGCATCAGCCACGGCGCCCTGGCGCAGCGCCTGACCTGGATGCAGGCGACCTACGCCCTCGATGCCAGCGACGTGCTCTTGCAGAAGGCGCCGCTGGGTTTCGACGTCTCGGTATGGGAAACCTTCTGGCCGCTGCTGGCGGGTGCTCGTCTGGTCCTGGCGGCGCCGGGTGAGCAACGCGACCCGGCGGCCTTGCTGCAACGGGTGCGGGCCCACGGTGTCACCACGCTGCATTTCGTGCCGCCACTGTTGCAACTCTTCCTCGACCAGCCAGGCGTCGCTGAATGCACCTCGCTTCGCCGCCTGTTCAGCGGCGGAGAAGCTCTGCCGGCGGCTTTGCGCGACCGGGTCCTGGAGCGTCTGCCGGCAGTGGCCCTGCACAATCGCTACGGACCGACGGAAACCACCATCAACGCCACTCATTGGCGTTGCCGGGTGGATGACGGTCCGCGCGTGCCCATCGGCACGCCGCTGGGCAACGTGCGCTGCCGGGTACTGGACGGCGACCTGAACCTGTTGCCGACCCGCGTGGCCGGCGAGCTGTGCGTCGCCGGCGCCGGGCTGGCGCGGGGCTACCTGGGGCGCCCCGCGCTGACTGCCGAGCGCTTCGTACCCGATCCGTTCGGCGAAGGCGGTCGCCTGTACCGCACCGGCGACCGAGTATGTTGGGACGCCGAGGGTCGCCTGGATTATCTGGGCCGTCTCGATGACCAGCTCAAGCTGCGCGGCTTCCGGATCGAACCCGGGGAAATTCGCCAACGCCTGCTGGCTAGGCCGGGCGTCGCCCAGGCCGCGGTGGCGCTGCGCGAGACCGCTGGTGGCCCGCAGCTGCTCGGCTACGTCACCTGCCAGGCCGGCGCTGAGCCGCTCGAACCGACGCAGCTGCGCGAGGCGCTGGCTACCGAGCTACCCGACTACTTGGTACCGGCCCAGGTGCTTGTGCTGGATGCCATGCCGCTGACACCCAACGGTAAGCTCGATACCCAGGCACTGCCGCTGCCGGAGCGTGCGACCGCCACGACCACTCCACCTCAGACGCACCTGCAACGGCAGATCGCGGCGATCTGGAGCGAGGTGCTGGGTATCGCTGCCATCGGCCTTGAAGACGATTTCTTCGCTCTCGGCGGGCATTCGCTGCTGGCGACCCAGATCGTTTCCCGGGTCCGGCTGGCCTGCAATGTCGATCTGTCCCTGCGCACCCTGTTCGCCCAGCCGACCCTGGCGGGTTTCGCCGCCGAGGTGGAAGGGCTGCGGGCGAGCGGGGCCCTGGACCGACTGGGCCCCATCCTGCCCGTCGATCGCCGTCGACCGGTGGCGCTGTCGCCCTCGCAGCAGCGCATGTGGTTCCTCTGGCAACTGGATCCCAGTAGCCCGGCCTACAACGTCGGCGGCATGGCTCGACTGGTCGGGGTGCTGGACATCGCCCGCTTCGAGGCGGCGCTCCAGGCGCTGATCCAACGCCACGAGGCTCTGAGAACCCTGTTCCCGAGCCCTGACGGTACCCCAATCCAGCGGGTGCAGGCCGAATTGCTGGTGCCTCTGGAGTGGCACGATCACTCGCGGCTGCCCGCCGCTGAGTCCGAGGCAGCGTTGCTGCGGCTGGCCGATGAAGAGGCTCACCGACCCTTCGATCTGGAGCGAGGGCCGTTGCTGCGCGCGCTATTGGTGAAACAGGCCGAGCGCGAGCATCACCTGGTGCTGACACTGCATCACATCGTCACCGAGGGCTGGGCCATGGACATCTTCGCCCGGGAGCTGGGCGAGCTGTACGAGGCCTTTCTCGACGAGCGTGAGTCACCCTTGGTGCCGCTACCAGTGCAGTATCTGGACTACAGCGAGTGGCAGCGCCAGTGGCTCGACGGCGGCGAGCGGGTGCGCCAGCTCGATTACTGGCGCGAGCAACTGGGCGACGAGCATCCGCTGCTGGAGCTGCCCAGCGACCGTCCGCGGCCACCGGTGCAGAGCCATCGCGGCGCACTCCATCGCTTCAGCCTGCCGCCCGAGGCCGCACAACGGGTAAGGGCCTTCAACGCCCGCCAGGGACTGACGCTGTTCATGACCTGCACCGCTGCCTTGGCCGCGCTGCTGCATCGCTATAGCGGTCAGACCGATCTGCGTATCGGCATGCCGGTGGCCAACCGGATCCGCCCGGAAAGCGAGGGGCTGATCGGCGCCTTCCTCAACACCCAGGTGCTCCGTTGCCGCCTCGATGGCCAGATGACCGTCCGCGAGTTGCTGAGCCAGGTGCGCGAGACCGTGATCGAGGCCCAGGCCCATCAAGACCTGCCGTTCGATCAGTTGGTGGAGGCCCTGCAGCCGCTGCGCAGCCCGGCCTACAACCCGCTGTTCCAGGTGATGTGCAACGTCCAGCGCTGGGCGTTCCAGCAGACCCGCACCCTGGGTGGGCTGACTGTGGAATACCGGCTCAACGATGCCCGCGCGACCAAATTCGATCTCAACCTGGAGGTGACCGACTTCGACGAGCGCCTGGGCTGCTGCCTGACCTACAGCCAGGATCTCTTCGACGAGCCGCGAATCTCGGCGATGGCCGACCATTGGCAGGCATTGCTGGAAGCCCTGCAGGGCGATCCTCAGCAGCGCCTATGCGATCTGCCATTGCTCAGCGCCCAGGAGCGTGCAGCCCAGTTGGCCCAGCTGTCCGGCGAAGTGTCTCGTCCGGCCACTACCCTGGATGCGCTGTTCGCTCGCCAGGTGGTCGCCACGCCAGAGGCGGCGGCCTTGACCTTCGCCGGCGAGACCCTGACCTATGCCGAGCTGGATGCCCGAGCCAATCGTCTGGCCCGGGCCCTGATCGACCGGGGCGTACGGCCTGAGATGCGCATCGGTTTGGGACTACCGCGCTCGCTGGACGTGGTGGCCGGCCTGCTGGCCATTCTCAAGGCCGGCGCCGCCTATGTCCCGCTGGACCCGGAGTATCCGGTGGAGCGCCTGAGCTATCTGCTGGCGGACAGCGGCGTGCGGCTGGTACTGGGCAACGCAGCCTTGCGCGAACGCCTGGAGCCGTTACCCGCCAGCCTGATCGAGGGCTGGCTGGATCCTGCCTCCGTCGAGTTGGATGACTTCGTGGCGACCCCGGTCGCGGGCCTCAGCCATCCAGCGCTGCCCGCCTATGTGATCTACACCTCCGGCTCCACCGGCCAGCCCAAGGGCGTGGTGGTGGCTCATGGCGAGATCGCCGATCACTGCCAGGCGGTGATCGCGCGCTTCGGCCTGCGCGAGGACGATTGCGAGCTGCACTTCTACTCGATCAACTTCGACGCCGCCAGCGAGCGGCTGCTCACCCCCTTGTTCTGTGGCGCCCGGGTGGTGCTGCGGGCCCAGGGGCAGTGGGATCCGGAAAGTATCTGCGCGCTGATCCAAGAAGAGCAGGTGACCATCCTGGGCTTCACCCCCAGCTATGGCGCCGGACTCGGCCAGTGGCTGGCGGGGCAGGGGCGGCAACTGCCGGTGCGGCTGTGCATCACCGGCGGTGAGGCCCTGACCGGCGAGCACCTGCAGCGCATCCGTCGCGGCTTCTTGCCAGCAGTCTTCTTCAATGCCTATGGGCCGACGGAAACCGTGGTCATGCCACTGGCCGCCGTGGCACCGGACGCCTTGCCGACCGACGTTGCCAGCGTACCCATCGGCCGTTTGCTAGGCGCTCGCCGTGCGGCGGTGCTGGATGCCCACCTAGCGCTGCTGCCGGAAGGTGCCCTGGGTGAGCTCTATCTGGGCGGAGCCTGCCTGGCGCAGGGCTATCACCAGCGCCCCGGTCTCACCGCCGAGCGCTTCGTGCCCGATCCCTTCGCTGCCGATGGTGGCCGACTGTACCGCAGCGGCGACCGGGTACGCCTGCTCGCCGATGGGCAGCTGGAATACGTCGGGCGCCTGGATCATCAGGTAAAGATACGAGGCTTCCGCATCGAGCTGGGCGAGATCGAGGCGCGTTTGCGTGAGCAACCCGGGGTCGACGAGGCCGTTGTACTGGCGGTGGATGGGCCGGCGGGCAAGCAACTGGTGGCCTATCTTGGGAGCTCGGCAGCGATTGCCGGTGCCGAGTCGGACTGGCTCGCCTGCCTGCGCAGTCGCCTTGCCGAGTCGCTACCCGACTATATGATCCCAGCGCTGTGGGTAGTCTTGCCGGCCTTGCCGCTGACCGCCAATGGCAAGCTGGATCGCCAGGCGCTGCCAACGCCGGCCGCGCAGACGGCCGAGGTCTCGCCAGCCTCGACTCTGGAGGCGATCCTGGCCGAGGTATGGGCCCAGGTGCTGCAGGTGCCTTCGGTGGGCGTAGAGGACAACTTCTTCGAGCGCGGCGGCGATTCGATCCTGTCCATTCAACTGGTCAGCCGGGCACGCGAGCGCGATCTGCATTTCACCCCACGCGATGTCTTCCAACACCAGACGGTGCGGCGTCTCGCTGCCGTCACCCACCAGCAGCCCAAGACGATGGCTGTCAGCGGGCCTGCTCAGGGAACGAGTCTGCCGACGCCGATCCAGCAGTGGTTCCTGGAGCAATCCCTAACCAAGCCGGACCACTGGAACCAGGCGGTGCTGCTCACCCTTCGTGAGGTGCTGGATGCTGCGCGCCTGGCTGAAGCCCTGCAGACGCTGGCGGCGCATCATGACGCCCTGCGCCTGAGATATGTGCGGGAAGGAGCTGTTTGGCACGCCGCCTACGCGGCCTCGGTAAGCGATGAGTTGCTCTGGCAGCGCCAAGTCGCCAGCGAGGGAGAGTGCCTGGCGTTGTGCGAAAGCGCCCAGAGGAGCCTCGATCTGGCTGCGGGACCGCTGCTGCGGGCGGTGCTGATAGAAGGTCCCGGCAGCCGCCAGCGCCTTTTGCTGGCCTGTCATCACCTGGTGGTGGATGGCGTTTCCTGGCGCATCCTGCTGGAGGATCTGCAGCGGGCCTACCGCGGACAGACGCTGCCGGCGCGCACCAGCCCGCCGAGCGACTGGGCGGCGCGGCTCCACGACTATGCCCAGAGTGAGTCCCTGCGCGAGGAGCTGGCGCTGTGGCGCGAGCAACTGGGTACGACCACGCCATCGCTCAAGTACGACCGGCCTACGGGTAGTGCCCGAGCAGGGGATGCTGCCCAGGTCAGCCAGACGCTGGACACTGACTTGACCCGGCAATTGCTGCAGGAAGCGCCGGCGGCCTATCGCACTCAGGTCAACGATCTATTGCTCAGTGCCCTGGCGCGAGTGCTGTGCCGGTGGCTGGAGGCGCCGGCCGTGCCGGTACAGCTGGAGGGCCATGGCCGTGAGGCCTTGTTCGATGACCTGGATCTGACGCGTAGCGTCGGCTGGTTCACCGCAGCCTATCCAGTACGGCTGATGCCGGCGGAAGGCCTCGGCGCGACCATCCAGGCGATCAAGGCCCAACTGCGTGCGGTACCCCACAAGGGTCTCGGCTATGGCGTCCTGCGCTACCTGGCGGAGCCCGGCGTGCGGGCGGCCTGTGCGGCGTTGCCCGAAGCGGCCATCTCCTTCAACTACCTGGGCCAGTTCGACCAGAGCTTTACCGAAGCCAGCCTGTTCACCCCAGCGGCCGGTCCCCTGGGCGCCTTGCATGATCCCGACGCGCCTCTGCCCGCCCCTCTCGCCATCGATTGCCAGGTGCAGGAAGGGCGCCTGGGCATACGCTGGACCTACAGTCGCGAGCAGTTCGACCAAGACAGCGTGGCGGCCTTGGCCGACGCCTTTAATGCCGAGCTGGCGTTGCTGGTGGAGCACTGTCTGGACGGTCGCTCGGGCGGCTGCAGCCCGACCGACTTCCCGCTGTCGCGCCTCAGCCAGGCGCAGCTGGATGCCCTGGCCGTACCGGCCCGGCGCATCGAGGATATCTATCCGCTGACGCCCATGCAGGAAGGGCTGCTGCTGCACACCCTGCTCGAGCCTGGCCAGGAGCTCTATTTCATGCAGGACCGCTACCGCATCGACAGCGCCCTGGACCACGAGCGTTTCGCTCAGGCCTGGTCGGCAGTGGTGGCGCGCCATGAAGCGCTGCGGGCGTCCTTCGTCTGGAATTCGGGGGAGACCATGCTGCAGGTCATCCAGCGACCTGAAGCCTTGGACGTGGAGGTACTCGACTGGCGCGGACGTAACGCAGAGACCCAGGAGCTGAGTCTGCACGAGTTGCTGGAGCGGGAACGGCTGGCCGGTTTTGCCCTGCTCGAACGACCGCCGTTCAACCTCCGGCTGATCCGCCTAGCCGAGGCACGTTACTGGTTCATCATGAGCAACCATCACATCCTCATCGATGCCTGGTGCCGCGGCCTGCTGATGAGTGACTTCCTGGACATCTACACTGCCCTGGGCGAGGGACGGGCACCAGCGCTGGCACCTGCGCCGCGTTACCGCGATTACATCGCCTGGCTGCAACGCCAGGATCACGGGCGCTCCCGCGCGTGGTGGCGTGCCAATCTGGCGGGCTTGGAGCGACCCACCGAGCTGCCCTGCGACCGGCCGCCGCGGCGCGAGCACGCCGGAGCGGATGGCGGTATGCAGGTCGGGGATCGTCAACTACGCCTGGCGCCGACCGAGGGCGCGCGCCTGCGTGAACTGGCGCAGCGCCATGGTCTCACCGTCAATACCCTGGCCCAGGCCGCCTGGGCCCTGGTCCTGCATCGTTACAGTGGCGACGACGACCTGCTGTTCGGCGTGACCGTCGCCGGTCGCCCCTTGGACCAGCCGGAGATGCAGCGTACCGTTGGTCTGTTCATCAACAGCGTACCGCTGCGGGTACGGTTGCCGGACGTCGCGTCCGATACCTCGGTACTGGCCTGGCTGCGCGCCTTGTTGGAAGCCAACCTGGCGCTGCGCGAGCATGAGTACCTGCCATTGGTGGAGATCCAGGAGGCGAGCGAGGTGCCCAAGGGGCAACCGCTGTTCGACAGCCTCTTCGTCTTCGAGAATGCCCCTGTGGACGCCGCGGTGCTGGACCGCGCCCAGGGGCTCAGGGCTACGTCGGACTCCGGGCGTACCCACACCAACTTCCCGTTGACGGTGGTCTGCTATCCCGGCGATGACCTGGGTCTGCACCTGTCTTACGACCGGCGCTACTTCGATGCCCGGACTATCGAGCGCCTGCTGGCCGACTTCCGTCGGCTGCTGCTGGCCGTGGCGGCGGGTATCGAGGGGCGCTTCGCCGAGCTGGCGTTCGAAGATCCTGCCGAGCATGCTTTCCTCTTGGAGCACTGTAATGCCAGTGCCCGCGACTATCCCCTCGACCAGGGTTATGTCCGGCTGTTCGAGGCGCAGGTCGCGGCCCATCCGCAGCGCATCGCCGCCCAATGCGGGCCGCATGCCCTGAGCTATGCCGAGCTGAACCTCCAGGCCAATCGCCTCGGCCACCGACTGCGGGTACTAGGTGTCGGGTTCGATGACCCCGTGGCGCTACTGGCCGAGCGTGACCTGCCCCTGCTGGGCATGCTGATCGGCAGCTTCAAGGCCGGCGCCGGCTATATGCCCCTGGACCCGGCGCATCCCAATGAGCGACTCGCTCATATCCTGACGCTCAGTCGGGCCAGGGTATTGGTTTGCAGCGCTGGCTGTCGCGACCAGGCCGAGGGCCTGCTTGAGCAACTGGCCTGCGTCGGGCGGCCGCGGCTGCTGGTGTGGGAGGAGATCCAGGCCACGAACGGTCCGGTCGACGATCTGGGGATCTACAGCGGTCCGCAACACCTGGCCTACATCATCTACACCTCAGGCTCCACCGGCACGCCCAAGGGGGTGATGGTGGAGCAGGCGGGCATGCTCAACAACCAGCTGAGCAAGGTGCCCTATCTGGGTCTGGATGAGCGGGACGCCATCGCCCAGACCGCTTCCCAGAGCTTCGACATCTCGGTCTGGCAATTCCTCGCCGCACCGCTGTTCGGCGGGCGTACGGTGATCGTGCCCAACGCCCAGGCCCATGACCCCGCCACGCTGCTGGACCAGGTGGCGATGCAGGGTATCACCGTACTAGAGAGCGTCCCGGCACTGATCCAGGGCCTGTTGGAGACCGGAAGACCGCTGCCCAGCGGCCTGCGCTGGTTGTTGCCCACTGGTGAAGCCATGCCGCCGGCGTTGGCGCGGCAGTGGCTGGAGCGCCATCCGCAGTGCGGCTTGGTGAACGCCTACGGTCCGGCCGAGTGCGCCGACGATGTCGCCTTCCACCAGGTGAAAGCTGCCGATACTACCGGTAGTTACCTGCCCATCGGCGCACCCACCGACAACAACCGACTGTACCTGCTCGGCGCCCAGGGTCTGGTGCCTCTGGGTGCCACCGGCGAATTGTGCGTGGCGGGCATAGGGGTAGGGCGGGGTTACCTGGGCGACCCACAGCGCACGGCCTTGACCTTCGTACCGCACCCCTGGGGTACGCCAGGCGAGCGGCTCTATCGCACCGGTGACCTGGCGCGACGGCGGGCCGATGGCCTACTGGAGTACGTGGGCCGCCGCGATCATCAGGTCAAGTTGCGCGGCTTGCGTATCGAGCTGGGGGAGATCGAAGCCCAGATGCATAGCCAGCCGTCGGTGCGCG
>CAUQPA010000027.1:0-17418 GCA_963519325.1 uncultured Pseudomonas sp.
TTCGAAAACTGCTGACCTTATGCCAGCATCCCGGCCGGAGAAGCCCGGTCAGGCCAGCCAATCGCCATAGGCGAAGGTGCCCGGGGCGCCGCCGGTGTGCAGGAAGACCAGGGGGCCAGGCGGCAACTCGGCGCGGGTCGCCAGGTCCAGGAGCCCGGCCATGGCCTTGCCGGTATAGACCGGATCCAGCACCAGGCCTTCCAGCCGGCCCAGGCGGCGAATGGCTGCCAGGGTGGCGGGATTGGGTTCGCCATAGCGCGGCCCGAAGTAGCCGTCGCGCAGCTGGGGTGGCGCCTGGGGGACCGGCACCCCGAGCAGCTCGGCCAGCTGTTGCCGCAGCAGCGTCACCTTCGGCAACTGGTCGGCGCTGCGGCGTGACACCGTGACGCCGATCACCGGCAGCGCGGGTCGCAGCTGGTGGAAGGCCAGGTCCAGCCCGGCCTGGGTACCGGCGCTGCCCGAGGCGAGGATGATGGCGGCCGGGTGCAGGTCGAGCGCCTCCAGTTGCGCGTTCAGCTCGATGCCGGCGCGGACATAGCCGAGGGCGCCCAGGGCACTGGAGCCTCCGACCGGGATCACCCGGGGCGTGCGTCCCTGCTGGCGCAGGCGCTCGGCCTCGGCCTCCAGCTGGCTGGACGGATCCTCGAGCGCGGCGACGGGGATGACCTGGGCGCCGAAGAGCTCGAGCAGCAGTCTATTGCCGCCGTGCAGGTAGCCGGGATCCGCGGTTCCCAGCGGATTCTCCAGCAGGGTGACGCAGGCGAGCCCCTGCTGCGCGGCGACCGCGGCGGTCTGGCGCACGTGGTTGAACTGGATGGCGCCCGCGGTCACCAGGGTGTCGGCACCTGCCGCCAGGGCCTCGGCGACGAGATATTCCAGCTTGCGCACCTTGTTGCCACCCAGGGCGAGGCTGGTGGTGTCGTCGCGCTTGCAATAGACCTTGCGCCCAAGCTCCGCCGACAGCCGCGGCAGCAAGTCCAGTGGCGTGGCGGAGGCCTGCAGTGTCAGGCGCGGAAAGCGGGCGAGGGCGGTAGCGAGCATGACGGGACCTTGGGGTAGGGGTGGCGTCACTCTAGGCCGAAGCCGTACCCACCAGCAATCCCAGCCTCAGGCCGCATCGGGCCGCTGCGCCCAGGCCTGGGGTATCAGCGAGCGCAGCAGCAGGCCGTAGAGCGGTACGAAGAGGATCAGGCTGATCGTCAGCTTCACACCGTAATCGACCAGTGCGATCTCCGGCCAGTGGGCGGCCATGAAGGGATTGTCGCTGCGCCAGAAGGCCACGGCGAAGAAGGCCAGGGTGTCGAGGGCGTTGCCGAACAGGGTCGAGACGGTGGGCGCCAGCCACCAGTGGCGCGAACGGCGCAGGCGATCGAACACCTGGATGTCGAGCAACTGGCCCAGCACATAGGCGCAGAAACTGGCCAGGGAGATCCGCAGGACGAAGACGTTGAGCGCGGCCAGTGCCGCCCAGCCCTGGAAGCTGCCGTCCTGGAACAGCACGGAGACGCCGTAGGAGGCCACCAACGCCGGGATCATCACCCGAGCGATGACCTGCCGCGCGGACGCCTTACCGAGCAGGCGGACGGTGAGGTCGGTAGCGAGAAAGATGAAGGGGAAGCTGAAGGCGCCCCAGGTGGTGTGCCAGCCGAACAGCTGCAGGGGTAACTGCACCAGGTAGTTGCTGGCTATGATGATGAGGACGTGGAAGGCGACCAGCGCGGCGACCGCCGTGCGGCGCGCGGAATCGAGACGTGCGAGCATGAAAGGGCCTTTTTGCAGGTACCTGGGGTGAGGGAACCCAGGCCCCGGACTTCGGGGCGGCGCCATCCTAGCCCAAACCGGGCGCCCATCACCAGCGAGCGCCCGAACAGAGGAGGGAGTCGCTCGTTCCCGAGCGCTCCCTGCCAGCCCAGAGAAACTCAGGCGGCTGGCTTGAGTACCACTTTGGTCCAGCCGTCGTCACGGGCATCGAAGTGCCGATAGGCGTCCGGTGCTTCGGCCAGGCTCAGGCGATGGGAGATGATCTGCGAGGGTCGCGCCTTGCCGACATGGATCAGCCGTGCCAGCTCGCGGTTGTAGTTCTTGACGTTGGCCTGGCCGGTGCGGATCTGCTGGCCCTTGAACCAGAAGTTGCCGAAGTCGAAGGCCATCTTGCCCTGCTTGGCCAGGTCGTTCTGGCCGCCCGGATCCTGGGGCACGAACACCCCGACCACGCCGATGCCGCCGGTGGCCCGCGTCGAGGCCACCAGGTTGTTCATGGTGAGGTGGTTGGCCTCGCGCCCATGGTGGTCACAGCATTGGTAGCCGACGCACTCGCAGCCGCGGTCGGTCCCCCGCCCGTGGGTGAGATTGAGGATCTGTTCCACGGCATCGGCCTCCTTGGCATGGATGGCCTTGGCCCCGAGCTTTTCCGCCAGCGCCAGGCGATCCGGCTGGTCATCCACCACATAGACTTCGGAAGCGCCGCGGATCATGGCGGCGTGGGTGGCCATTAGGCCGACCGGGCCCGCGCCGTAGATGGCGATGGATTCGCCCGGACGCAGGCCGGCTAGTTCGGTGGCATGCCAGCCGGTGGGAAAGATGTCCGATAGCATCACGTAGTCGTCTTCGCGTTCCGCGGCGTCCTCGGGCAGTACCAGGCAGTTGAAGTCGGCATAGGGCACCCGCAGCAATTCCGCCTGGCCGCCCTGGTAGGGACCCATGTCGGCGAAGCCATAGGCCGCGCCGGCGACCCCCGGGTTGGCGGTGAGGCAGAAGCCGGTCAAGCCGCGTTCGCAGTTCTCGCAGAAGCCACAGCCGATGTTGAAGGGCAGGCAGACCCGGTCGCCGACCTTGATGCGGTCGACGCCAAGGCCGACCTCGACCACCTCGCCGAGGTTCTCGTGGCCGAAGACCCGGCCGCTTTCGAAGCTGGTGCGGCCTTCGTACATGTGCAGGTCCGAGCCGCAGATGTTGGTGGTGGTGATCCTGACGATGACATCGGTGGGTTTTTCGATGCGAGGATCGGCTACGTTCTTGACCGCGACGTCGCGCGGGCCCTGGTAAACCACAGCTTTCATGATGTGCACTCCGGAGTGCCACGCCGGTCCGCTACGGGCACCCGCTTGGGTTGATGGAAACCGTCCCTAGGAGAGAGCGGCTTTAGCTGTCGCCTCAAGGGGAGGGCACCGTCAAGCGGATGGGAGTTCAAATCGTCAGACGAGTTGGGCTGCGCTTGGGAGTCCTGCTAACGTTGCGCTTTTGACCCCCAAAGAGGCTTGCCATGCACTATCGATCCCTGGGCCGAACCGAGCTGAAGGTGAGCGCCATTTCCCTGGGCACCATGACCTGGGGCGAGCAGAACACGGAGGCGGAAGCCTTCGAACAGATCCGCGCGGCCAAGGCGGCCGGTGTCAATCTGCTGGATACCGCCGAGATGTACCCGGTCCCGCCGCGGGCCGAGACCTATACCCGCACCGAGACCATCATCGGCAATTATTTTCGCCAACATGGGGATCGTGCCGATTGGGTGCTGGCGAGCAAGGCGGCTGGCCCCGGCCGCGACATGGACTACATCCGCGAGGGCGGCCTGGCCTTCACCAAGGCCAATCTCACCGCGGCGCTGGAGGCGAGTCTCAAGCGGCTGAACACCGATTACCTGGATCTCTACCAGCTGCACTGGCCCGATCGCCGCACCAATTTCTTCGGCCAGCTGGGCTACGTGCACAACGACACGGCCTTCACCCCTATCGAGGAGACCCTGGAAGCGCTCGACGGCCTGGTGCGTTCGGGCAAGGTCCGCCATGTGGGGCTGTCCAACGAAACGCCCTGGGGGGTGCAGCAATTCCTGCACCTTAGCGAGACCCGGGGCTGGCCGCGCGTGGTGTCGATCCAGAATCCCTACAACCTGCTCAATCGCAGCTTCGAGGTGGGGCTGGCCGAGCAGGCCATTCGCGAACAGGTCGGGCTGCTGGCCTATTCGCCGCTGGCCTTCGGCGTCCTGGCCGGCAAGTACCTGGACGGGGCGCGCCCGGCGGGTGCACGGCTGACCCTGTTCGAACGCTTTCAGCGCTACAGCAATCCCCAGGCGCAGCGCGCCGCCCAGGCCTATGTCGAGCTGGCACGCGAGCGCGGCCTGGACCCGGCGCAGATGGCCCTGGCCTTCGTCACCAGCCGCCCCTTCGTGACCAGCAACATCATCGGCGCCACCTCGCTGGCCCAGCTGGAAAGCAACCTGGCGAGCAGTGAGCTGGAACTCGACGGTGAAACGCTGAGCGCCATCGAGGCGATCCATCTCGGCCAGCCCAATCCGGCGCCTTGACGGGGAAGGCGCTCACCTTCGATACGGCAGCCTGGCCGGGTAGCGCGCCCGGCCAGGCTGCGCTGGCGTACGGTGCGGCGTCCTGCAACAGGGCGACACTGCAAGGCCAGTTGACTGGGACGCCCATTAACAGGGGGTTCTGGCCACTCTAGAGTGCCTCGGACCTTACTGCCTGTCGGTGTCCGCCATGAATTCCTATGAGATCGTCCTCCTGGGTGACCAGGATCCTGCCATCGTCGCGCACCAGGCCATTCCCCAGGCCCTGGCGCTCACCGCGGCGGCGCTAGGGGTGACGCTACGGACGCGGTGGTTGCCGTCGGTAGCGGCCACAGGACAACTCTCCGCCTGCGACGGCCTCTGGTGCGTGCCGGGCAGCCCCTACCGCCATGGCGCGGGGGTACTGGCCACGATCCGCACGGCGCGTGAGCGGCGCCTTCCCTTTCTCGGCACCTGTGGCGGCCTGCAATACGCCGTGCTCGAACATGCCCGCTCGGTGCTGGGCTGGGCCGATGCCGCCCATGCCGAGGAGGAGCCCCTGGCGCAGCGTCCGCTGCTGGCGCCGCTCAGTTGCTCTCGCATCGAGGTGCGCAACAGGCTGCGGCTGGTACTGGGGTCGCGACTGGTGGGCTCGGATGGCCGCGCGGAGGCGCAGGCCGCCTACCACTGTCGCTTCGGGGTGAATCCCGAGTACCTGCCGGCCTTGCTGGACGCCGGCTGGCGAGTGCTGGCCTGGGACGAGGAGGAGTTGCCGGTGGCGTTCGAGCTGGCGTGCCAGCCCTGCCACTTCGGCACCCTCTACCAGCCAGAGCGCGAGGCCCTGGCCGGGCAGGTGCCCATGGCGGTGCGCGCCTGGCTGACGGCCGTGATCGCCGCCCGCGGGGCCAGGGCGTGAGCCGGCTGGAGTTGCCCGAGGACTACGTGGTGGTCGCCTTTGTCTCGCAACGCGCGGCGGTGGCGGCGGGCTATGGCGAGATGGCCGAGCGCATGCTGGCGCTGGCGCGCGAGCAGCCGGGCTTCCTGGGCGTGGAAGCGCGAGGGGCGCCGATGGCCTGGGCATCACCCTGTCCTACTGGACCGACGAGGCGGCGGCCGCGGCCTGGGGTGCCCATCCCGAGCATCGCGAGGCTCAGCGTCTGGGGCGCGAGCAGTGGTACGACTGGTACGCCACCCGGGTGTGGAAAAGGTCGCCGACGCGGTCGCCACGGCCCGCGGCCGAGGTCACTGCAGGCGGATCGCGCCCAGCGCCGGCGTGACCCGGATCCAGCCGACCCGGCTGTCTTCACCGACCAGCATGACCTTCTTCCAGGGCCGGAAGGGCGCGCTGTCCAGCACGATGATGCGATCACCCGGCTTGAGCACGGCGATCAGCTGCCGATTGGCCACCACGCTGCGCTCCGGCATCGCCGGGTTCTGCATCAATGGGATCTGGCCGCCACGGATTTCCCAGGTCTGGCCGCTGGAGGCATTGATGAAGGTGGGCAGCCGCGTCAGCAGGATGGCCAGCGCGAAGAACCCGACCAGCAGCAGGACAAGACGCTGGGTGACCGTCCGGGCGCCGGCTAGATCGGGTGACAGGTTTTTTCCAAGCGTGGACATGGAAAGGGCTCTGGCGGCAGGGCAGTAGAGCCTCGATGCTACCGTCAGGCGGCCAATTGACATCATCCAGATGGAGGAAAGGTCAACGGCTGCTCATTTGCCCGCTCCAGAGTGTGACCGGACGCAAAGGCGCCGGCCAGAGAGGCGCGTTCAGGGTGCCAGTTGGCGGGTGACTTCCACGGCCTTGTCGAAGGACGGATAGCCACTCTTGGCCACCGCGAGGTCCCCATAGGCGCTCTTGTAGGTCTGCGCCTGGATGGGATCCGCTTCGGCAACCAGGAAGGGATCGGTGTACATGCGATAGAGCAGGGCATAGGCCAGGGGGTAGCGATGATCGGCGGAGGCGTTGAGCAGTTCCAGGACGTCATCGGTCTGGGGGCCCTGCTTGATGGCCACCACCGCCCGGTAGAACTCCACCTCGCCATCGGCACTGCTGCCGCCGTTGCGCAACAGCAGGGCATCCGCGAGCTTGAGCTGTTCTTCGCTGCCACCCAGGACCAGCAGCTTGGCCTGGAGGAGGTCGTTCTGGCGCAGCAGGGTGGTCTGCTCCGCGCTGAGCGGGTCCCTTTCCGCGACCTCGTGCTGACCACCGAGGGAACAGCCAGCGAGGGAGACACACAGCAGGGGGAGCATCCATTTCTTCATGTCGAGATCTATCCGCGGAGTCGTGACGCTGTTTCCAAACTTTGGACGATAGCAGTTCTTTGGCGCTTTGCGCAGAACCGCAGGGCAATCCTGGAGTCGTATCCGCACGTCCACTGAGCGCCCATGCCTGGCTATTTCCAGCGTCGCGCGCTTCGGGCATTGTATGCGACAAGCGGCTGGATAGACCGCCGTTCGTTTTGCCTTCACGTACAGATCAAAGGACTCCCATGATCACCAAATGTCTGTTTCCGGCAGCCGGCTATGGCACTCGTTTTCTCCCAGCGACCAAGGCCATGCCCAAGGAAATGCTGCCCATCGTGAACAAGCCTCTGGTGCAGTACGCCGTGGAGGAAGCGCTGGAGGCGGGCCTGCATCAGATCGGGATCGTGACCGGTCGTGGCAAGCGTTCGCTGGAAGACCACTTCGATATCAGCTATGAGCTGGAAAGCCAGATCAAGAACACCGACAAGGAAAAGTACCTGGTCGGCATTCGCAAGCTGATCGACAACTGCACCTTCTCCTACACCCGCCAGGTGGAGATGAAGGGCCTGGGCCACGCCATCCTGACCGGCCGCCCGCTGATCGGTGACGAGCCCTTCGCCGTGGTGCTGGCGGACGACCTGTGCCTGAACCTGGAGGGCGACAGCGTACTCAAGCAGATGGTCAAGCTCTACAACCAGTTCCGCTGCTCCATCGTGGCGATCCAGGAAGTCCCGGCCAACGAGACCAACAAGTACGGCGTGATCGCCGGTGAGATGATCCGCGACGACATCTACCGCGTGAACAACATGGTCGAGAAGCCCAAGCCGGAAGATGCCCCTTCCAACCTGGCGATCATCGGCCGCTACATCCTGACCCCGGACATCTTCGACCTGATCGAGCAGACCGAGCCGGGCAAGGGTGGCGAGATCCAGATCACCGACGCCCTGATGAAGCAGGCCCAGGACGGTTGCGTGCTGGCGTACAAGTTCAAGGGCCAGCGTTTCGATTGCGGTAGCGCGGAAGGCTTCGTCGAAGCCACCAACTTCTGCTTCGAGAACCTGTACAAGGCGCTGTAAGCCGCTCGTACAGTCGACCAGGCCACCTACGGGTGGCCTTGTCGTTTTCGGCGTTCGACTCCCGGCGACCGTGGCCAGCGCCGGCTTGGGTTATGCTGGTGCCAGCAGAAACCAAGAGAGTGTTCCATGACGACCTATGATTTCGACCTCTTCGTGATCGGTGCCGGTTCGGGCGGGGTGCGCGCCGCGCGCTTCGCCGCCGACTTCGGCGCCCGGGTGGCGGTGGCGGAAAGCCGCTACCTCGGCGGCACCTGCGTCAACGTCGGCTGCATGCCCAAGAAGTACTTCATCTATGGTGCTTCCTTCCGCGACGAATTCTGCCAGGCGCGTGGCTATGGCTGGGATGCCGAGGTGCCGGCATTCGACTGGAGCACCCTGGTGGCCAGCAAGGATCACGAGATTCGCCGCCTTAACGGCATCTACCGGGCGCTGCTGGTCAACAGCGGGGTCACCCTGCTGGAAGCCCATGCGCGCATCCTCGATGCCCATACCGTCGAGGTCGAGGGCCGGCGCTATCACTGCGAACGCATCCTCATCGCCACCGGCGGCTGGCCGGACGTACCGGACTTCCTCGGCCGCGAGCACGCCATCACCTCGAACGAGGCCTTCTACCTGCCGCAACTGCCTCGGCGCGTCATCGTGGTGGGTGGTGGCTACATCGCCGTCGAGTTCGCCTCGATCTTCCAGGGCCTCGGCGCCAAGACCACCCTGCTGTATCGCCGCGAGCTGTTCCTGCGTGGCTTCGACCGTGGTGTCCGCGAGCACCTGCGCGACGAGATGCAGAAGCGCGGCCACGACCTGCAGTTCAATGCCGACGTCGCCCGGATCGACAAGGCCGCGGACGGCACCCTGCAGGTAACTCTGAAGGATGGTCGCGTCCTGGAAGCCGATTGCGTGTTCTACGCCACCGGGCGGCGCCCGATGCTGGACGACCTGGGCCTGGAAAACACCGCGGTCACCCTGGACGAACGCGGCTTCGTGGAGGTGAACGAGACCTTCCAGACCCGGGAGCCGTCGATCTTCGCCATCGGCGATGTCATCGGCCGGGTACAGCTGACCCCGGTGGCCCTGGCCGAGGGCATGACGCTGGCGCGCCATCTGTTCAATCCGGAAAGTTACCGCCCGCTGAACTACGACCTGATCGCCAGCGCGGTCTTCAGCCTGCCCAACCTGGCTAGCATTGGCCTGAGCGAGGAGCAGGCGCGCGAGCGCGGCCATCGGCTGAAGATCTTCCAGAGCAGCTTCCGACCGACCAAGCTGAGCCTGACCGACGTCACCGAGCGTACCCTGATGAAGCTGGTGGTGGATGCCGACAGCGACCAGGTGCTGGGTTGCCACATGGTCGGTCCGGATGCGGGCGAGCAGATCCAGTGCCTGGCCATCGCCCTCAAGGCCGGTGCGACCAAGGCCTGCTTCGACGACACCCTGGGGATCCACCCCACGGCAGCGGAGGAGTGGGTGACGATGCGCAAGCCGGTGCACGAGGACACGGCGCCCTAGAGCGCGCCTGCGTCCCCACGGGTATCACTTGGCCAGCGGCGCGGCGACCGGGTTGGCGGCGACCGCCTCGCGCCGGGCATAGCGCTGGGCCAGCACCGCGCAGACCATCAGCTGGATCTGGTGGAACAGCATGATCGGCAGCAGCACCGGGCCCATGGTGCTGCCGGCGAACAGCACCTTGGCCATGGGCACGCCGGTGGCCAGGCTCTTCTTGGAGCCGCAGAACACCACGGTGATCTCGTCTTCCTTGCTCATCCCCAGCAGCCGCGCGCTGTAGCGGGTGGCCAGCAGCACCAGGGTGAGCAGGGTGGCGCAGATGAACACCAGGCCGACCAGCGAAAGTATCGGCGTCTGCCGCCAGAGGCCTTCGATTACCGCCGCGCTGAAGGCGGTATAGACCACCATCAGGATCGAGCCCTGGTCGACGAACTTCAACTTGCCCTTGTGCCGGTCCACCCAGGTGCCGATCACCGGGCGCAGCAGCTGGCCGGCGATGAAGGGCAGCAGCAGCTGGACGCAGATCTTGACGATGGCGTCGAGGGTGCTCTGGCCGTCCGAGGCGCCATGGGCATCGAGCAGCAGGCGCACCAGCAGCGGGGTGAGGAAGATGCCGATCAGGCTGGACAGCGAGGCGCTGCAGACCGCGGCCGAGACGTTGCCGCGGGCCATGGAAACGAAGGCGATGGACGACTGCACCGTGGCCGGCAGGGCGCACATGAACAGCACACCCAGGTAGAGTTCCGGCGTGACCAGGGGGGCCAGCAGCGGCCGCAGGGCCCAGCCGAGCAGCGGGAAGGTGACGAAGGTGAAGGCGAACACCAGCAGGTGCAGCCGCCAGTGGGTGATGCCGGCTACCAACGCCTGGCGCGACAACTTCGCCCCGTGCAGGAAGAACAGCAGACCGATGGCGATGTTGGTCACCACGTTGGCGACCTGGGCCGCAAGGCCGCGGCAGGGCAGCAGGCTGGCGAGGATCACCGTGGCCACCAGCAGCAGGGTGAAGTTGTCGGGCATCAGGCGGGGACGAGCCATGGTCTCTCTCGGGTTGTCGTGGGATAGCCACAAGGCTATCGTTCCCTGACCTAGCCGACTAACGCGAAAAGCCCCAATGATGTCGTCGAACGGACAGAGTGCGGTCGAACGCCCCGTGCCCGCGCTCGCCAGCCTGCCACGGCGGCTCTATGCGCGCGTGGAATCCCTGGTGCAACCCGCCTGGACCCCCTGGCATCGCCATCCCTGGGGGCAACTGTCCTATGCCATCCGCGGCGTGCTCACCGTCACCACCGGCGAAGGCAGCTACGTGGCGCCACCCCAGCGCGCGGTATGGATCGCTGCCGACGTGGAGCATCAGGTGCGCTCCTCGCCCAAGGCGGAGATGCGCAGCCTCTACGTGAGCGCCGAGGCGGCGCCCTATGTCGGGGAACGCTGCCGGGTGGTGGTCGTCAGCGGCCTGATCCGCGAGCTGATCAAGACCTTCAGCGGCTTCGCGCGGGAGTACGACGAGCAGGGGGCGGAGGGACGGCTGGTATCGGTGATGCTGGATCAGCTGCAGGCGGCGCCTGAGGTAGGGCTGTCGCTGCCAGCGCCCCAGGATGCCCGGTTGCGCCAGCTGTGCGAGGCTTTGGCGGCCAATCCCTCGGATGAGCGCACTCTGGCGCAGTGGTCGAAGGTGCTGGGCGCCTCGGAGAAGACCCTGAGCCGGGCTTTCCTGCGTGACACCGAACTGACCTTTCGCAGCTGGCGGCAACGGTTGCGCCTGATCAGCGCCCTGGAGCGGCTGGAACAGGGCGTTTCGGTCACCGAGGTGGCCCTGGATTGCGGCTACAACTCGCCGTCGGCCTTCATCGCCGCCTTTCGCCGGCAATTCGGCACCACCCCAGGGACCTTCGCGCTGGACGTCTAGACCTCAGGCGGTGGCGCCGAGCAGGCTCAGGTAGTCACCGAAGCCGCCACGGGCGCGGCAATCGAGCCGCGAGCTGGTGCGCACCCGGACACTGTTGCTCCAGGCGATACGCGCCCCCTGGGTCTTGAGCGCCGTGACCAGGCTGACGTCCTCGTCCACCGTCATGGCCGGGAAGCCACCGGCCTGCAGGTAGGCCGCCGTGGAGATGCCGAAGTTGGCGCCGTGGATGTGCTGGTGGCCCTCGCGATCATGGTAGGCCGCCTCGTAGCGAGCTCTCAGGCCAGGGGAGTGGAGCGTCCAGTCGTCCACCTCGACCACCCCGCAGACCGCGTCGGCGCCGTAGGCCAGCTGGGCGGCGAACCAGTCCGGCGCTACTTCGGAGTCGGCGTCGGTGCAAGCGAGCCAGCGGGCACCGCGTTGGATCAGGTGGGCAGCGCCGGTGGCGCGGGTCAGGCCCACGTTGCAGGCCCAGACCTCCAGCGCCGTCACCGGCAGCCGCCGGACGATGTCGGCGGTGCCGTCGGTGCAGCTGTCCAATACGATGACGATCTCGACTTCTTCACCCAGCAGTGCCGGATGCCTGGCCGCGCGCAGCACCGACTGCAGGCAGCGTTCGACATGTTGCTCTTCGTTATGGGCAGGTATCACGGCACCTATCATAGAAGCTGCTCCCGGCGGGCGACGGAGGTGGGGTCGGAAGACCAGAGGGTGAGGAGGAAATCGGATTCTTCGAGATGACTGAGGCGGTGCAGGCCGGGTAGGGCGGCGAGGCGCTCGTGGACCTGGTCGCCACTCAGGGCGCAGCCCTCGATGGGATGCCGCCAGTGGCAGCCGAGCAGGACCCCGCCCGGTGCCAGGGCGCTGTGGGCATGATCGAGCAGCGCCGCGAGCCCGGCTTCGCCGAGGTAGTAGCCGATCTCGCTGATGACGATGAGGTCGAAGGCGCCTTCCGGCCAGGCTTCGGGCAGCAGCAGGTGGCGGACTTCGACGTGCGGCTGGTCGGCCAGCCGCGCGCTGGCGGTAGCCACCGCTGAGGCATTGCCGTCGCTGACCAGCAGGCGATCGCAGCGCTCGGCCAGGCGACGGGACAGCTCACCGGTGGAGCAGCCCGGTTCATAGCCCCGCCCATAGCGTCGGTGGGGCAGCATGGCCAGGGTGAGGTCGCGCTTGCGTGCCTCGTACCAGCGATGACGGTAGTCCCAGGGGTCGGCATTTCCGGCGTAAAGGGAGTCGAAATAGCTCATGGAGACCTTCACGTCAGGTAGACCTCCCAGGCGCGGGTGAGCCGGGCGACCACCGTGGGCGGCAGGATGGGCCCCTGGCCGGTGCTGGTGTCCGCGTTGAGCTGGCTGCCGAAGGCGTTCACCGCCTGCTTCTTCAGGGCCAGGACATCCTCATCCAGCTCGAGTCGGCAGGCGCGCTCCCAGGGCACCCGCGCATCGCCGGGTGCTGCCCAGTGCCAGGTCCAGATGGGCACCTCGATGCAGCGGGCGCCGCGCACCTGGCAAGCCTGCACCGCGGCGCGACCGGTCGCCTCGTGGTCCGGATGGCCGTCCAGTCGCCAGGTGACGAAGACCACGTCTTCCGGCGTGATGAAATCGAGCAGGCGTTGCTGGAGCGCCGCTTCCTGCTCGCTCACCTGGCCATCCGGAATCGCCAGCCGGGTGACCGTGGCGCGCTCCAGGTGCAAGCGGCGCAGGGCCTCCCGGGTTTCCAGGGGCCGGGTGTTGCGCAGCCGACTGGCCGGCCAGAGGCTGGAGTGCGGATGGCTGCCATCGCCGTCGGTCACCGCCACCAAGGCCAGGCGCCGTCCCAGCTCGCCAAGCATGCACAGCAGGCCGCCACAGCCGAGGATCTCGTCGTCCGGGTGCGGGGCGACCACTAACGCCCGTTGGCCTGGCGGGACCAGCTGGGCGGCGGCCACCGTCGGCATGGTGTTGAAGCCGGCCCATTGGGCCCAGGCCTCGGGCGAGGTGCCCGAGCCTTGGATCTGACGATCACCTACAGTTGCCAAGGGGCACCCTCCAGCAGATTGAGATCACCCAGGACCGCCAGGTCGCGCTCGGCGTGACTCTGGCGCAGGTAGACGGGGAGGTCCGCCATGTGGCGGGCGCAATAGGCATCGCGGCACAGGGGGGCGGCGCCGAAGGCCCGCCCGGTGTGGCGCACGACGATCTCGGCGCATTGTTCAACCAGCGCCCGGAGCTGGCAGATGGGGTAGCGGGCGTCGGCGGTAGGGTTGTGATCGATCCAGTCGGCGGCCTGGCGCAGGGCGGTGGCGGCGCCCAGCAGGGCGGCGTCCACGTGGCCGAGATGGGCCAGGGCATGGGGTTCGCGATGGCGCTTGCAATAGGCGCGCAAGGTGTTGGCCAGGGCGGTCGCCGAGCCATACCAGCAGGCGGCGATACCACCACCGCCGTGCCAGAAGCCAGGGCGATGCAGATAGCGCCCGGGAGCGCCGACCAGGACGCCGGCCGCACCGTCGAAGACCACGTCGACGCTGCCGGTGGCCTGCATGCCGATGGCGCGCCAGCCATCCTGGGTGACCTCGACGCCGGGCTGGTTCATTTCCACCGCCACCAGCATCGGGTGATCGTCCATCCAGGCCGTGACCAAGGCATGACTGACCAAGGCCGCACCCGAGCACCAGGACTTGCGGCCATGCAGGGTCACCATGCTGTCGATGCTGTAGCGCACCAGCAGGCGGGCGTCCGGCGGCTCGGCGGCCCAGACGCCCCAGAGGCTGTCCAGGGGGGCGGTGAAACCATCGAGTTCGGCGAGGATGGCCAGGGCATCGGTGTGGCCTTCGTACAGCTTGACCAGGCCCAGGTCGTGGTTGGCTACCTTGGCCAGGGCGCGCCAGCGCTCCAGGGTCCGCCCCTGGCCGGGCAGGGGCAGGCGGTCGAGACCGCGCTGGTTGAGCAGTTGCAGACGCTGATGCAGCAGTGCGGGAGTGACCTCGTCATAGGCCCACTCGTCCAGGGTGTCCTGAAGGCTATCCAGATCGATCGACATCGGCTCCATCCCGTGGCTGGCGACGGCGCTGTCCACGACAACGCTCGTAAGTGCAGACCACGGGCGAGGACACCGGGTTTCGCAGCGCCGCTCCGCTGCCGACGGCAGGCGCGGCCCTAGGGCGCGCCGAGCCGCTTGCGGCGGGCTGCGGTAAGGCTTTGCCGGACCTCGGCATAGCCCTGCCAGGGGTCGTCCTTGAGCGCTTCGAGTCGTTGCAGCAGGCTGTCGAAGTGCCACTGGTCGCTTCGTTCCAGCGCAGCGAGCTCGCGGCGGGCCACGGGTACGGAAACACCCAGCTGTGGGCGGGCGCGCAGCGAGAAGGCGCTGACCGTGGTTGCGCCATGGCGATTGCGCAGATAGTCAACGAAGATCCGCCCCTGGCGATTCTGGGCCCCCATCTTGGCGGCGAACAGCTTGGGCAGGGTGTTGGCCAGGTGCTGGGCCGCCGCCTGGGCGAAGCCCTTGACGGTATCCCAGTCCTGGCGGCGATCCAGCGGGACCACCAGGTGCAGGCCACGGCCGCCGCTGGTCTTGACGAAGGCCTGCAGGTCCAGTTCGTCGAGCAGGGTGAGGGTGAGTTCCGCCGCTTCCACCATGCGTGACCAAGGCAGGGCGGGATCGGGGTCGAGATCGAGGATGAAGCGGTCGGGACGCTCGATGCGGTCCGCGGTGGCGTTCCAGGTATGCAGCTCCACCGTGCCCATCTGGGCGGCGCCGATGAGGGCGTCGCGACTGTCGATGACCATCAGCGGCGCGTGGCCGGGGTCCAGTGCAGGGTCGAGTTCGCGGATATGGGGGATGGCCAGGGTCTGCTTGTGCTTCTGGAAGATCTGGTCGCCGGCGATGCCTTCGGGCGTGCGCACCAGGGCCACCGGGCGATTGGCCAGGTGCGGCAAGATCCAGTCGGCGACGGCGGCGTAGTAGCCCGCCACATCGAGCTTGCGCGCGCCGCTGGCCGCGTCGATGACCCGCTCCGGATGACTGATGCGCACGCCGGCCACCTCGGCGTCTCTTTGCTTGCCACTGGGTTTGCGCGTGGCGGTAGCGCTGGACGCTTCGGCTGCCTGGGCCGGCTGCGCCTGTTCCAGGCCGATCTCCTGGGCCGGCTTGTCGTCGCGCAGACCATGGAAGACGCCCTGGCGCACGATGCGGTCCTGGGTCATCTCGGCATAGGCGATCTCGCACAGCTGCTCGGGCCTGAGCCAGGTCACCCCGCGGTAGGCGGCGCCCTTGGGCGGATCCACCACCGGTGGCCGGTCGCTGACCAGCGACTGGAACCGTTCGTGCAATTGCTTGAGCTTCGCCGCCGTGAAGCCGGTGCCGACCTTGCCGGCGTAATGCAGCTCGCCCCGTTCATCGTGCAGGGCGACCAGCAGGGCGCCCAGGTGCTGGCGGCCTCCCTTGGGTGGGGTGTAGCCGACGATGACGAATTCCTGGCGATGGGCGCACTTGAGCTTGATCCAGTCCTTGCTGCGCCGGGAGCGATAGGGGCTGCCGAGACGCTTGCCGATCACCCCCTCCAGGCCTAGCTCGCAGGCGCTGGCAAGGATACGGTCGGCCGGCACCTCGAAGGCCGCGGAAAAGCGCAGCAGCTCACTGTCGTTACGTTCTTCCAATAGTTTGCCCAAGAGATCGCGCCGCTGCTCGACCGGCACCTCGCGCAGATCCGCGCCGTTGAGATAGGGCAGGTCGAAGAGGTAATAGGTGATCCGCGTGGCCTTGCCGGTCTCGAAGGCGTTCTGCAGGGCCTGGAAGCTCGATACGCCCTTGGCGTCGTTCACCACGATCTCGCCATCCAGCCAGGCATTGTCCAGCCCGAGTGCCGCCAGGGCCGCGGCCTGTTCCGGCAGCCGCGCGGTCCAGTCATTGCCGCTGCGGGTGAAGAGACGGACCTCGTCGCCGTCGATGCGGGCCAGCAGGCGGTAGCCGTCGTATTTCACCTCGTACAGCCAGTCGCCGGCGGGAGGACCATCTACCAGGGTCGCCAGCTCGGCGTCCAGGGTCTCGGGCAGCGTGGCCTTGCGCGCCTTGGCGGTAATCTTGGACGCGGTCGCCTTGGCTGCCCTGGGCTTGGCCGGGGTCTTGGCCGTGGCGGGTGCCAGGCGCGGCAAGGTCTTATCGCTCAGCACGCTGTCGGGTTCGGCCGCGGTCACCTCGTAGTCGGCGGTATCCCGGGCCTCGTCGTCGCGCTCCTTGATCAGCAGCCACTGGGGCTTGTCGCTGTGGCCTTGCAGCCGAGTACGGACCAGGGTCCAGTGGCCGCGCAGCTTCTCGCCCCGCAGTTCGAACTTGAGCTTGCCGGCGGCATAGCCTGCCGCCGGGTCGCTGTCGGCCTGCCACTCGCCGCGGTCCCAGACGATGACATCGCCCGCACCGTACTGGCCCTCGGGAATGTTGCCCTCAAAGCTGCCATAGGCGAGCGGGTGATCCTCCACCTGTACCGCCAGGCGTTTCTCCCCGGGGTCGAGGCTGGGCCCCTTGGGCACCGCCCAGCTCTTGAGGGTGCCATCGAGCTCCAGGCGGAAATCATAGTGCAGGCGGCGGGCGTCGTGCTTCTGGATGACGAAGCCCAGGGCGCCCTTGGCCTTGCGCGGGCGCGGACTGTCGTCGTCGCGGGGTTCGGCGGTGATGGCGAAGTTGCGCTTGCGGTTGTATTCGCTGGTCGAGCTGGCCATGACGGCGCTCCTCACTTGGCCTTACGGGTGCGACTGGGGGTGGAACTGCGCCGGCGACTGGCGCTCTTGCCCTTGGGTGGCTCCGGCTCCTGGTCCTTGCGCTTGCCGCCGAGGCTGCGGCGCAGCAGCTCGGTGAGGTCGATGACGTCGGCGCCGCTGTCTTCGTCCGCGGGTTCCTCGGCAACGGCTTCGAGTTTGCCGTCCTTGAGCTTGCGCTCGACCAGGGCCATGACGTTGTCCTTGAAGGTGTCGTGATACTGGCTCGGGTCCCATTGCTCGGTCATGTCCTCTACCAGCCGCTGGGCCATGTCCACCTCCTTCTTGGTGACCTTGGCGTCCAGGCCTTCCAGGCCCACGTCTTCCGCGGAGCGCACCTCGTCGGCCCAGCGCAGGGTGTTCATCACCAAGGCATCGCCCAGCGGCATGATCACCGCCAGGTGCTGCTTGGTATGCATCACCACGTTGGCCACGCCGACCTTGCCGGCGGCGCTCAGGGTGTCGCGCAGCAGCGCATAGACCTTCTCGCCGTTCTTGTCCGGCGCCAGGTAGTAGGGCTTCTCGAAGTGCAGGATGGAGATCTCGCGGGCCTCGACGAAGGTGAGGATGTCGATGGTGCGCGTGGCCTCGGGCAATGCGTTGTGGATCTCCTCGTCGCTGAGCACCACGTACTGGCCCTTGCCATGTTCGATGCCCTTGACGATGTGCTCGCTGGGCACCTCCTTGCCG
>CAUQPA010000028.1:0-16971 GCA_963519325.1 uncultured Pseudomonas sp.
AGACGGGGTTGCTGGTGGGCGGTGTGGAGCACCTCGATGAGGCAATCCTCCAGCTCGAAGCGTTCGCGCAGGGTTTCCCCCAGCAGCTTGAGTTCGATGGTCAGCAGACCCGGGTCGCGATAGGCCCCGCGTTCGAATCTGTCGTTGAAGTTCAGGGCGGCGTCGGTGAGCGCCTGCAGGCGCGGGTAGACGCTGTCGGCGAACTCGATGGCGCGCTCGTCCTGGAATTCCCGGGCTTCCGCCACCAGTTGCTCGTAGATCTCAAAGTGTGCGGTGGACATGTAGTCGACCAGCATGTCGCACAGTCGCTCCAGTTCGCTCAGTTCCCGCACCGGGGCCAGCAGCGGTTCCAGGTCCAGGGTTTCGTAAGCGGTCACCAGCTCACGGCGGGCGATCAGCCAGCGGTCGATCAGCTGGTGGACCCCACCCCAGCGTTCCTGGGCATTGCGGCAGGTTTCTAGCATGACGGCAGCTCTCTATACGGGCGAGACGGTCCAGGCGCGGGCGCCCGGGTTTATCAGGAACTATACCGACATCGTCTCGCCAGGCGAGTGCCGTTGCTCGGAGAACGCTTCAGCGACGGCGAAAGATCTTGACCAGGCTCAAGGCCATGAGCAGGACGAAGGCCAGCAGGCTCCACTCCGGGATGCTCAGGCCGAACAGGGTCCAGTTGACCTCGGCGCAGTCGGCGGTGCCGTGCAGCACCAGGCGGATGATTTCCTGGAACGGCAGTGCCTGCATCATGTAGTCGAGGCTGGGCAGGCAGGCCGCCAGCTCTTCCGCCGGCACCGTCTGCAGATAGACCTGGCGCCCGGCGGTGGCGGCGCCGGCGGCGGCCAGCAGCAGCAGGACCACGCCGTAGATGCGACGCCCGCGCAGCCCGGGCGCCTGGATGCCGGCGATCAGCGCGACGACTCCCACCAGGATGAAGAAGATCCGCTGCACGACGCACAGTGGACAAGGCTCGAGACCAACCACGTGTTCGAGATAGAGACCGACGCCCATGAGTACCGCGCAGGTGGCGGCCATGAACAGGAAGATGAAGCGGGGACTAGTCACGGACGCGCCGTCTCCAACAGGGAATTGGGACGTTACGGTAGTGAAAGCCCGGGCACCTTTCAAGGACCCGAGCGGGCGAGGGCTCTGCTCAGACCCTCGGCGTCGGCAGCGGATCCGCCACCGGCTCGCGCCACTGGCTCTGCAGCAGCTGCTGGCTACGGCTCACATCACCCAGCTGGATGGCCACCCGTGCCAGCTCGCCGGCGGTCACCGCGGAGGGGCGCTGCGCCAGGCTGCGCTCAAGGTATTCGCGTGCCTTGCCCCACAACTGGTTGTTCATGCACAGCCGACCCAGGGCCAGCAGGAGCACCGGATCCTGGGGCCGGTCCTTGAGCCAGCCCTCGGCATGCTGCAGCGGGCGACTGGCATCGCGGGGCCGCAGCTGGCCATAGAGTTCGACCAGACGCTCGTCCCACTGCCGATTGAGGGTGATGTGCAGGACTTCCTCGGCGAGATCGTCGCGGCCGATGGCGCGCAGCTGGCGGGCATAGGCCAGCACCACCGAGGCATCGCCCTTGAGCGCCGTGGGCACCTGCTGCCATTGGGCATCCAGGGCCGACTCCGCGCCCTGGGGCGGCACCTCATCGAGGGTGGCGATCCACACCTTGCGCTCCAGGTCGTCCTGCTCCTGGGGACGCAGAACCTGCTGCTTGCGCAGCTGCGGCAACAGGGCGATCAGCGCCGGCCAGTCACGCAGGGTCACCTGCAGGCGCTGCAGCTGCAGCAGCACCTCGCCGTTCTTCGGGTACTTGGCCTGCAGCGGCGCCAGGCTATCGCGGGCTTCCAGGTACTGGCCGCGATCGATCTGCAAGCGGGCCTGCTGCAGGCCGATGGCCAATTCGGCCTGGGGCTCGCGTTCGCGAGCCTGGCGCAGCAGGCGGTCGCGTTCTTCCAGGTCACCCAGCTCGTTGGCGGCGCGGGCCGCGCCGAGCAGCACGAACAGCGGCTGGTCGGCGTGCTCGGCGGCACTCTTGAGATGCTTGAGGGCACCGCTCCAGTTGCCTTCGGCCAGTTCCAGCTGGCCCTTGTGCCGCGCCTGGTCCAGGCGCCGCTGGCGATTGTGCCGCGACCAGGGGTTGAGCACCTTGCCGGTCAGGCCCAGGGCGCCGAGTACCAGCTTGAGGATGTAGAGCGCCAGCCAGACGGCCACCAGCAACGCCAGGAAGGCCCAGAGGCTCGATTCGTAGCGGAAGTTGCTATAGGACAGCAGCACGTAGCCCGGCTCCTTGGCCAGCACCACGGCAACGCCCAGGCCGACGAGCAGGGCGAACAGGAACAGCAGGTACAGGCGCTTCATGGGCGATTCTCCTGAGCCGCGCCGGCGGCATTGTTCGGCTGGATTTGCTGACGTTGCGCGATGTAGGCCTGCAGCGCGGTCAGGGCCGGCGTCAGGTCCGGCGCCTCGAAGGTGACCGGGCGTTCGGCCAGCTCCTGGAGGCGCAGCTTGACCGCGCGGCTTTCCGGATTCTGGTTGTTGAAGTGGGCGGCGAGGACGTCTTCGGCCTGCTCGATGGAGAGGCGATAGACCTCCTGGTTGCCGTTGAGCACGGCCCACTGCGCCTGCTCCAGCGCCAGGCTCATGGCCAGGCGGACCTGGGCCAGGGATTCCTCGGCCAGCAGCGGGCGGATCGGCTGGTCGGCGGAGAAGTCGATGCGGAAATAGCTGGAGATGCGCTGGCGGAAGTCCTGCCACCACTGCTGCAGGGCGTTGCTCGGCGGAACCGCGGCCTTCTCGACGCCGGGCTGGTCGGCCACCGTGGTGGAGAAGCGTGGCGGCAGGGGTTCCAGACTCTGCACCTGGTTGCGCAACGAAGCCAGCTGGACGAACTGGCCGGTACGGTCCAGGTCGGGCAGCTGCCGCAGGGTCTGCTGGGCATTGGCGAGTTGCTGGCGGGCGGCGAAGGCGGCCGGATCGTTCTGCGCCTTGAGGATGTCGTCGACGCCCTGCAGCAGGTTCTGCGCGCTGGGCACGTCCTGCAGGGCGACCATGCGCAGGGTCGCCATGCGCAGCAGGTGCTCGGCTTCGGTCAGGCGCCAGGCCTGGCGACTCTGGCCGACCACTTCCTTGAACTGTTCGGCCAGGTGCTGCTGGTCGCCCTGCAGCGCCGCCAGCTGCCGGCGCCGCTCTTCCAGTTCGTTGGCCGAGGGCAGCCGGCCCAGGTCGGCACTCAAGGCCTGGTTGCGCATTTCCAGCTGACGCAGCTGGCTACGCAGGTCCTCGGCCTGGGCGGATTGCGCCTGCTCGGTCTGGTGCACCTGCTGCAGCTGCCAGACACTCCAGCCGCCCACGCCCAGGCCACCGGCGGCCACCAGCAGGGCCAGCAGCGCCAGGCCAGACGCCTTGCCCGCGCCCTTGCGGCGCACACTGGCCGGAGGTGGTGGCGGCGGTGGCGAGGCGGGAGTCACGACAGGATCGGGGGAGACGTCGTCGGCGCGGGGGGCTTGAGTTTCGCTCACGGGAATTCCTTGTAAGGGTCAATCCGGATGGTGATGGGCTAGCGCGGCGGTCAAGGCACCGGCGCTGGCGCCCTGGCACTCGATCACGCGGTGACAACCGCTGGCGCGGGCCAGCTCGGCCACCCGGGCGCTGGGTACCAGCAGGGGATAACGACGCAACTCGGGCCAATCCGCACCCGCACAGGCCTGCAGATGCGCGAAACCCTGCCCACTGCTGACCATGATGGCATTCAGGCGTTCCGCTGCCAGGGTCTCTAGGACCAGCCCTGCCGGGTACTCCGGGCACTGGCGGCGATAGAGTTCGAGCACCTCGACCCGGGCACCCCGGGCGGTGAGGGTCTCGACCAGCAGGTCGCGACCGCCCTCGCCCCGCAACAGCAGCACTTGAGGGTCGGGGCGTTGCAGGGCTTCGTCCAAGGCCGGCAGGGCCAGCAGGCCCTCGCTGTCTTCACGCTGCGGATGGTGCACCGCCAGGCCATAGTCTTCGAGCACGGCGGCGGTGGCCGCACCGACGGCGAACCACGCCTGCAGCGGCGGCTGTGGCCAGTAGCGATCCAGGGCCGCCAGGCCCAGGCGGGCAGCGGGCTTGCTGACCACCACCACGGCGGCGTAGCGGTCGAGATCGAGCCAGAGGCTGCGCTGCTGCGGCGACTCTTCCACAGGCTGGATCGCCAGCAGTGGCAGGCTGGCGGTGGCGACGCCCGCCGCGGCCAGGGCGGTGGCGAGCGGTGGATTTTCCTCCGCCGGGCGGGTCAGCAGCAGCCGCCAGCCGCTCATGATTCGCCGGAGATCCCGTAGACGGCATCGAGAATGCCCTGGGCGCCCTGGGCCAGCAGGTCTTCGGCCACCGCCACGCCCAGCCCGGCCGGGTCGTTCAGCGGACCGCGAGCCTCGGCGCGCAGCAGCAGGCCACCGTCGGGCTGGCCGACCAGGCCGCGCAGCCAGAGCAGTTCGCCTTCCTGCACTGCATAGCAGGCGATAGGCACCTGGCAGCCGCCATTGAGACGCCGATTCAGGGCGCGCTCCGCGGCGACCCGGCGCTCGGTGTCGAAATGGTGCAGGGGTTCGAGCAGCGCATGGACCTCGGCATCGTCGGTCCGGCATTCGATGCCGACGGCGCCCTGGCCACCGGCCGGCAGGCTGTCTTCGACCGTCAGGTGCTCACGGATACGGTCGGCAAACCCCAGGCGGATCAACCCGGCGGCGGCCAGGATGATGGCGTCGTAGTCGTCGGCATCGAGCTTGGCCAGGCGGGTATTGACGTTGCCACGCAAGAAGCGGATCTCGAGATCCGGGCGCAGGGCCAGCAACTGGGCCTGGCGCCTCAGACTGGAGGTGCCCACCACACTGCCCTGGGGCAATTCGGCCAGGCAACCATAGCGATTGGAGACGAAGGCATCGCGCGGGTCTTCCCGCTCGCAGATGGCGTAGAGCCCGAGACCTGCGGGGAATTCCATGGGCACGTCCTTCATGGAGTGCACGGCGATGTCGGCACTGCCGTCGAGCAGGGCGTTTTCCAATTCCTTGACGAACAGGCCCTTGCCGCCGATCTTGGCCAGCGGCGCGTCGAGCAGCTTGTCGCCACGACTGGTCATGGGCAGCAGGCTCACCCGCAATCCCGGATGCGCCGCTTCAAGGCGGGCTTTCACATAGTCGGCTTGCCACAGCGCCAAGGCACTCTGGCGCGTAGCGATACGAATTTCGCGGAGCATGGACATTACCGGCACGTCAGATTGCCGGCCATGATAGCAGGTCGACCGGCGCCCCTCTCCCGCTGCGCGCCAGTCGTCGACCTGGAAACGCCGTCAGATGCTGTGCATCAGGCGGCGCACGCCGGCCACGTGGCGGCGGCTGACGGTCAGGGCGTCGCCGTTCATGCCCTTGAGGAACAGCTGGAAGTGGCCCAGCGGCGTACGCTGCAACCGCTCGATACGCTCGCGGGAGACCAGCGCGTTGCGGTGGATGCGCACGAAGCGCTCGCCGAATTCGTCTTCCAGCGCCTTGAGCGGCTCGTCCAGCAGCACCTCGCCACCGGAGTGTCTCAGGGTCACGTACTTGTGGTCGGCGATGAAATAGACCACGTCGTCCAGCGGGATCAGCTCGATGCCCTTGCGGGTACGGGCGCTGATGTGGCTGCGCGGACCCGGGCCACCGCTGGCCGGCGGCTTGGTCAGCGCCGCCAGCTGCATGCGATTGGGCCGCTGCGCCTTGCTCAGGGCCGCGGCCAGGTCTTCCTGGCGCACCGGCTTGACCAGATAGCCCACGGCGCTGACCTGGAAGGCGTCGAGCGCGTACTCGTCGTGGGCGGTGACGAAGATCACGGCCGGCGGCGATTCCCGCTCGCAGAGCCGCGCCGCCACCTGCAGACCGTCCAGACCCGGCATGCGGATGTCGAGCAGGACGATATCGGGCTTGAGGTTTTCAACCAAAGCGAGGGCTTCCTCACCGTTGGTGGCTGTTGGCTCCAGGGCGGTATAACCGTCCAGTTGCCCCACCAGACGGGCCAGACGCTCGCGCGCCAAGGGTTCGTCATCGACGATCAGGACATTCATAAGCTCAGGCTTCCCGCATGAGTCGCTCGCATGGATAGCGAAGAGACGTTGTATGCCGCTGGTCGCGGCGTTCGATTTTGAGACTCGCAGCTGGTCCGAAAAGTGCCGTTAATCGCGCCTCGATATTGCTCAAAGCTTGACGAGTGCCCTTGGGCGGGCGCGGCTGCTGCTCTACCTCCGGGTCGTAGGGGTTGCTGATGACCAGTTCGAACACCCCGTCGTGGTAGGTCGCGTAGATGGTCACCAGGCCACCTTCGATGCGCGGCGCGACGCCATAGATCAGGGCATTTTCCAGCAGTGGCTGCAGCGTCAGCTGGGGAATCGGCAGGTCGGCCGGCACGCCGTCGACGTCCCACTGCAGCTGCAGGCGATCGCCCAGGCGCAGGCGCTCAATCTCCAGGTAACGGCGCGACAGCTCCAACTCCTCGGACCAGCGCACCTTGGTGCCGGGCTGGGCGAGGCTGGCGCGGAACAGCGCCGACAGGTCCAGCACCGCGCGCTCGGCCTTGTCGGCGTCCAGGGCGACCAGGCTGGCGATGCTGTTCAGGCTGTTGAACAGGAAATGCGGACGGATACGCGCCTGCAGCGACTCGATGCGCGCCTGCAACTCGGCCTGCTGCTGGCGGCGCCACTGGCTCTGCAGCCAGAAGTAGCGCAGCAGCAGCATGGACATGATCAGGGCGATCAGCGCGTGCCTCATGTACAACCGCACCTCGCCCACCCGCTGCAGCGGCCCGGCCAGCTGCAGCCAGTCGGCCACCAGGGTGCAGCCCAGGGTCAGCGCCACCACGATGGCGCAGCAGAAGCCGCCGGCCACCACCGGGCGATGCCGTGCCAGCCAGGGCCGCAGGCGACAGAGCAGCGCCGCCGACAGCAGCACGATCCACTGTACGAACAAGGACACCAGCGCCAGGCGGATCCAGTTGAACTGCAGGGTGAAGGGTTCGGCCAGCACCAGCACCAGGACCAGCAGCTCGGCCAGGACCACCAGCACGAGCAGGGCCTCCGGCTCGCAGAGCGCCGGGACGAAGAAGTCGTCGACCTTGACCGGTCGGGGGGTTTTGCGGCGTTCGAGTATCATGGAGGCAGTGTGGGTCAGATACCACTCGTCGGCAAGTCGGCTCCGTTGAATCGGGCCGGGACCCGCTCAGGACTGCTATCATCGGCCCTCTCTCACCCTTACCGACAAGCCCAGCAGCAGGCCGATCCATGAGCAGCGAAAAAACCAACCAGTCCTGGGGCGGACGCTTCAGCGAGCCCGTCGACGCCTTCGTCGCCCGTTTCACCGCTTCGGTGGATTTCGACAAGCGCCTCTACCGCCACGACATCCTCGGCAGCCAGGCCCATGCCCGCATGCTGACCCAGACCGGCGTGCTCAGCGAAGCCGAGCGCGACGCCATCGTCGCCGGGCTGGACGAGATCCGCGGCGAGATCGAAGCGGGCACCTTCGAGTGGCGCGTCGACTTGGAAGACGTGCACATGAACATCGAGGCGCGCCTGACCGAGCGCCTGGGCGTGGTCGGCAAGAAGCTGCACACCGGCCGCAGCCGCAACGACCAGGTGGCCACCGACATCCGCCTCTGGCTGCGCGACGAGATCGACGCCATCCTCGCCGAGCTGAATCGCCTGCAAGAAGGCCTGTTGCAACTGGCGGGGTCCGAAGCGGACACCATCATGCCCGGCTTCACCCACCTGCAGACCGCCCAGCCGGTGACCTTCGGCCACCACCTGCTGGCCTGGTTCGAGATGCTCTCCCGCGACCACGAGCGCCTGGTCGACTGCCGCAAGCGCGTCAATCGCATGCCCCTGGGCAGCGCGGCGCTGGCCGGCACCACCTACCCCATCCAGCGCCAGGTCACCTGCGAGCTGCTGGGCTTCGAGGCCATCGGCGGCAACTCCCTGGACGGCGTCTCGGATCGCGACTTCGCCATCGAATTCTGCGCCGCGGCCTCCCTGGCGATGATGCACCTGTCGCGCTTCTCCGAAGAGCTGGTGCTCTGGACCAGCGCCCAGTTCCAGTTCATCGATCTGCCCGATCGCTTCTGCACCGGCTCCTCGATCATGCCGCAGAAGAAGAATCCCGATGTGCCCGAACTGGTGCGCGGCAAGACCGGCCGGGTGTTCGGCGCCCTCACCGGCCTGTTGACCCTGATGAAGGGCCAGCCACTGGCCTACAACAAGGACAACCAGGAAGACAAGGAACCGCTCTTCGACGCCGCCGACACCCTGCGTGACTCCCTGCGCGCCTTCGCCGACATGGTGCCGGCCATCAAGCCCAAGCGCGAGATCATGCGCGAAGCGGCCCGCCGCGGCTTCTCCACCGCCACCGACCTCGCCGACTACCTGGTGCGCAAGGGCCTGCCCTTCCGCGATTGCCACGAGATCGTCGGCCATGCGGTGAAGTACGGCGTGGACAGCGGCAAGGACCTGGCCGAGATGAGCCTGGACGAACTGCGGCGCTTCAGCGACCAGATCGAGCAGGACGTCTTCGCTGTCCTGACCCTGGAAGGCTCGGTCAACGCTCGCGACCATATCGGCGGCACCGCGCCGGCCCAGGTCCGCGCCGCCGTGGCCCGAGGCCGCGACCTGCTGGCCCAGCGCTAGGATGCCTCCCGCTCCCCGCGGTCGCCGACTCTCCGTGATCGGCTGCGCGGGAGCGGGCAAGACCACCCTGGCGCGGGAAATCGCCCGTCGCCTGGCCTACCGGCACATCGAACTGGACGGCCTCTACCACCAGCCGGACTGGCAACCCCGGCCCGAGGACGAGTTTCGCCAGGCGGTCACGGCGGCCCTGCGCGGGGACGACTGGATCGTCGACGGCAACTATTCGGTGGTGCGCCCCATCGTCCTGGCGCGCGCCGACCTGGTGATCTGGCTGGACCTGCCCAAGCCCCTGGTCATGCGCCAGCTGGTCCTGCGCACCCTGCGGCGCCGCCTGACCCGCCAGACGCTCTGGAACGGTAACCGCGAACGCTGGAGCAACCTGCTGAGCTTCAAACCGGAAAAATCCGTGATCGCCTGGGCCTGGACGCGCCATGCCGTCCATCGGCAGCGCTACCTGGCGGAAATGCAGGCCGCGCCGCCCGAACGGCGCTATGTCCGGCTGCGATCGCTCTACGACAAGGATCTCTGGCTGAGCACCCTGGAGGCGCCCTGAACGGCCGCCGACCGGGCGCCGATAGGTACGACGACCGGCACTCATGCCCTGGGCAAGTCAGCCGATACTGAGGGCTTGACCAGCCGTCCGAGTCAAGTCTCATGCGTCTTCCAGCCTGTTCCCTCCTGCTTTGCGGGATGTTCGCCGCCGCCTCCAGCCAGGCGGCCCTACCCGCGCCGCTGCCCCAGACCCTCACCTGGCATGTCCAGCTGAACGGCGTGCTGCAGAAACCCAATCGCACCCTCTACGACATCGATCTCTACGACAACAGCAAGGCGGTGATCGCCAACCTGAAGGGCAACGGGAAGACGGTGATCTGCTACTTCAGTGCCGGCACCTGGGAAGACTGGCGACCCGATGCCGCCCTCTATCCCAAGGCCGCCCTGGGCAAGGCGCTGGACGCCTGGCCGGGCGAGCGCTGGCTGGACATCCGCCGCACCGACGTCCGCACCCTGCTGGCCAAGCGCCTGGACCTGGCGGTGCAGAAGGGCTGCCAGGGCGTCGACCCGGACAACGTCGATGGCTATTCCAACCCCAACGGCCTCAAGCTGACCAAGGCCCAGCAACTGGACTTCCTCAACTGGCTGTCCGGCGAGGCGCACAAGCGCAACCTGCTGGTGGGCCTGAAGAACGCCGTGGACCTGGTACCCAGCCTCTACCCCAAGTTCGACTTCGCGATCAACGAAAGCTGCTACGACTACGCCGAGTGCAACGCCTACAGCTACTTCCGCACCCAGAAAAAGCCGGTGATGATCATCGACTACGGTCTCTACAACACCAAGCGCTGCAGCCAGGCCAAGACCTCCGGCTACAACCTGCAGTTCTATCCGCTGTCGCTGGCGGCGCTGGGCACCGCCTGCAAGTAGCCGCGAGAGCCTATTCAAAGGCTCGCGAGCTAGAGCCAAACAAAGCGCAACGACCAACGGGAATAACAGCCAACGGCTGGCCCGAAGGGTGAGCGTCAGCGAATCAAAGGCCTGAGGAAGCGGACCGGGCTGGCGACCCAGGGCCTTTTCAACGTAGTTTGGCCGACGCGCAGCAGACTTCGAGCGGGCTCTCAGTCGAGGCCGGCCTTCTTGTGCGACCTCTGCCCCAGCGCCACCCAGTCCAGCTCGCCTTCGCCCTGGGCGACGGCCTCCAGCAGGTTGTCCCTCAGGACGCTGGCGAAGGGTAGCGGTACCGCCTTCTCCTGCCCGGCCGCCAGGGCCAGGCCCACGTCCTTGAGACCCAGGCTGAGCTTGAAGGCGGCGGGCGAGAATTGCCGCTCGGTCAGCAGGCGACCGTAGTTCTGGTAGACCGGCGCGGCGAACAGGGTGCTGGTGAGGATGTCCAGCAAGGCGGCGGGCTCCACCCCGTAGCTGCGCGCCAGGGCGGTACTCTCGCCCATGGTCTCGATGGCGCTGGCGATCATGAAGTTGCCAGCGATCTTCACCACGTTGGCCTGGCGCGGCTCCGCGCCCACCGGCCAGGTCTTGCGACCCAGCACATCGAGCAGTGGCTGGACCCGCGCGATCGCCTCAGGATCGCCCGCCACCACGATATTGAGCTGGCCACTGGCGGCCACGTCGGTGCGCCCGAACACCGGGGCGGCCACATAGCCCACGCCCGCCTCGACATGGCGGGCGACCAGTTCGTCGACCAGGGCCACCGACAGGGTGGCCATGCTGACATGCACCAGTCCGGCGCGTGCCCCCTGCAGGGCGCCGCTGTCGAGGATCACCTCGCGGGTGGCGGCGTCATTGGCCAGGATGCTGAAGACCACCTCCACGGCGAAGGCCTCCGCTGGCGTCGCTGCCGCCTGGGCGCCCTGCGCGACCAGGGCCTGGACCGGCTCCTGGGAGCGATTCCAGACCACCACCTCATGACCGGCCTTGAGCAGATTGGCGGCCATGCCTTGGCCCATGCCGCCCAGGCCGATGAATCCGATACGCATAGCTTTGCCTCCTCGAGGTGCGATGGATGCTGCCGGCTATAGCCAGCGGCGAAACTTGAACCAGGCATAGGGAATCAGCGCCGACACCACCATGGCGCCCAGCGCCAGGGGATAGCCGAAATGCCAGTCCAGCTCGGGCATGACCTTGAAGTTCATGCCGTAGATGGTGCCCACCAGGGTCGGCGGCAGGAACAGCACCGAGGCGATGGTGAACACCTTGACGATGTTGTTCTGCTCGACGCTGATCAGGCCAAGGGTGGCATCCAGCAGGAAGCCGATCTCGCCGTTCATCTTCGCCTGGTAGTCGCTGAGCGAGCGCACGTCGCGTTCCAGGGTCTTGAACCAGGTCTTGGCCGTGCCGGAAATCCAGGTGGCCCCGGCCCGACGTAGGTAGGAAACGATACGGTTGATGCCCAACAGGCTCTCGCTGAGCTGGGCCAGCAGCTGGTTGCTGCGCCCCAGCTGCTTGACGATGGACTGCAGGTCGGTCTTCGGCTGCTGCTTGGCCTGCTGCGGATCGAGGGGCTCGCGGAACACCGCCTTGGCCAGCCGGTTGAGGTGCGCCTGTACCGACTCGAGGATGTCCGCCACCCGGTCCACCAGGCTGTCCAGCAGCGAAGCGAAGATGACATCGCTGCGACAGTGCTGGCTCGCCTGCTGCTGGGCCTTGCCGAGGAAGGTCTTGAACGCCGCCAGTTCGGCGTAGCGCACCGTCACCAGCCAGTCGGGGGTCAGCACGAAGTTGACCACGGAGGCCTGTGGCTGGTGCTCGCTGAAACCACTGACCACCGTGGTGGTGAGGTGCAGCGCCTGGTCGGTCTGGTAGAGTCGCGAGGATTCCTCGATCTCGGCGATCTCTTCCCGGGTGGGGATGTCCATCGCCAGTGCCTGCTCCAGATAGCGCTCCTCCGCCTCGCTGGGGTCGAGCAGATCTACCCAGAGCAGGTCTTCCGGCAGGGGGTCCCCCGGCGACAGCGGCTGCGCGACCAGCTCGTTGGCGGACAGGCGATAGCAGGTGATCATTCCGAAGACTCCAGGCCAGAATCAGGGGTCGCACTGTAACAAAAGGTATCCAGACATGATTGACCACGCCGATGACGAAGAATCCTTCGTGTCCTCCCATCTAATCGAAGCGGTGGAGAACCAGCTCGCCGCCGGCGAGCCCGCCTATGTCCAGGCCGTGCTCAACAAGCTGACCCTGGTTGGCTACGAACGCGAGGACGCGGTGCTGCTCATGGCCCAGGCGCTGGCGTATGAGATCGACGTCATGCTGGCCGCCGATCGTCCCTTCGATAGCGCCCACTACGAACAGTTGCTGCGCGCCCTGCCGGAGCTGCCGGAAGCCACCGAGGACTAGGCCGGCTCCAGAGCCAGCAGCTCCACCTGCTGTTCCTTGCCGCCGGGCACCGGCCAGCTGAGCCGCTCGCCCGGCGTCGCGCCGAGCAGGGCACTGCCCGCCGGCGCCAGCACCGAGATGCGGCCCGTCTCGCCGGCATCTTCGGGATAGACCAGCACCACCTGGTATTCCTTGCCGGTATCGGTCTCGCGGCAGCGTACCCGGGAGTTCATGGTGACCACGGCGCCGACCTCTTCGGGCGCCACCACTCGCGCCCGGGCCAGCTCCTGGTCGAGCGCCTCGGCCACGGGGCCGAATTCGGGCAGGTCGTCGAGCAGCCGTTCGAGGCGCGGCAGATCGGCAGCGGAAACGGTGATGGGCAATGCATGGCGCATGGCGGACTCCTGCGAACGAGAGAATGCGGCTCCAGCCGCTGAACGCGGCGGACCACCGGGATGACGGGCGGTGAACGCCCAGTGGGAAGCCGCAACAGCGCGGCAAAAGAAAACGGCGCTCGAAAGGCGCCGTCGGGTCACGCTAGCATAGGGCTCTCGGCCGGGGTCAAGCCGCGCCGACCACAGGTCGCTACAGCCCGGGAAAGGCCACGCTCTCGCCGGCCTGCTCCAGGGTCACCCGCACCAGCAGGGCGCCGAGGGTCTCCGGCGAGCTGTCGCAGACCCAGTTCTGGCCGTCCCAGTCGAAGTGGTAGCCACCCGAGCGCGCCGCGACCCAGAGCTGTACCAGCGGCGGCTGGCGGCTGAGGATGACCTGGCTGCCGTTGTCGAACTTGACCGTCAGCACGCCCCCGGCGTTTTCCAGGTCGAGGTCCAGGCCACTGTCGTCGTAGGCGTCCTCCACCTGGCGCTGGGTCTGGTCGACGAGGTGATGGAATTGCGCTTCGCTGAGCCGGCTCATGAGGATCCTCGAAAGAAGGGAAACAATCGGCGCACGGTAGCGGGCCGCCCAGATGGCGTCCAGTCGCGGCTTCTGCCGGCGCATGCGCGGCAGCCCAACCGGGCGTGTCAAAGAGTCGCTCAACCCCGTTATACTCGGGGCAATATCATCTTTTCGTATAGGTTTAGCGTCATGAAGCGCCTGTCCCTCCTCTTCATCGCCTGTGCCTGCCTGCTGGCTGGTTGCGGTCAGAAAGGCCCGCTGTACCTGCCCGACGACCAGAAGGCCGCCAAAGAACATCGCCACGACGTGTTCTAAGGAGCCCCCATGGAAGTCTTCGCTGTCCGTGCAGGTGAACTGCACGCGGAAGGGGTGTCCCTGAGCGCCGTGGCGCAGCAGTTCGGCACCCCCACCTACGTCTATTCCCGGGCCCACATCGAGGGCCAGTACCGCGCCTATACCGATGCGCTGGCCGGCCTGCCGCACCTGGTCTGCTTCGCCGTCAAGGCCAACTCCAACCTCGGCGTGCTCAACGCCCTGGCGCGCCTGGGCGCCGGCTTCGACATCGTCTCCCGTGGCGAGCTGGAGCGGGTGCTGGCCGCCGGTGGCGATCCGCACAAGGTGGTGTTCTCCGGGGTCGGCAAGACCCGCGACGACATGCGCCGTGCCCTGGAAGTGGGGGTGCACTGCTTCAACGTCGAATCCACCGACGAACTGGAGCGGCTGCAGCAGGTGGCCGCCGAACTGGGCGTGGTCGCGCCGGTCTCGCTGCGGGTCAATCCCGACGTCGACGCCGGTACCCATCCCTACATCTCCACCGGTCTCAAAGAAAACAAGTTCGGCATCGACATCGCCGACGCCGAGGCGGTCTACGCCCGCGCCGCCGAGTTGCCCAACCTGGGAATCCTCGGGGTGGACTGCCACATCGGCTCCCAGCTCACCAGCCTGCCGCCCTTCCTCGACGCCCTCGACCGCCTGCTGGCGCTGATCGACCGCCTCGCCGAACGCGGCATCCTGCTGCGCCACCTGGATCTCGGTGGCGGCCTGGGCGTGCGCTATCGCGACGAGCAGCCGCCGCTGGCCGGTGACTACATCCAGGCCATCCGCGAGCGTATCGAAGGTCGCCACCTGACCCTGGTGTTCGAACCCGGCCGCTTCATCGTGGCCAATGCCGGCGTGCTGCTGACCCGCGTGGAGTACCTCAAGCACACCACGCACAAGGACTTCGCCATCGTCGACGCGGCGATGAACGACCTCATCCGCCCGGCGCTGTACCAGGCCTGGATGGCGGTGGAACCGGTCGCCGCGCGCCAGGGCGAGGCCCGCCGCTACGACCTGGTCGGCCCCATCTGCGAGACCGGCGACTTCCTCGCCAAGGATCGCGAGCTGGTGCTGGCCGAAGGCGACCTGCTGGCTATCCGCTCCGCCGGCGCCTATGGCTTCACCATGAGTTCCAACTACAACACCCGTGGCCGCGCGGCCGAGGTGATGGTGGATGGCGACCAGGCCCACCTGGTGCGTCGGCGCGAGACGCTGGAAGAACTCTTCGCGGGCGAAAGCCGGCTGCCGACCTGAGGGGAGCGCTCCATGCAACTGCGCTTCACCAAGATGCACGGGCTGGGCAACGATTTCATGGTCCTCGACCTGGTCAGCCAGCACGCGCACATCCAGCCCAAGCATGTCCGCCAGTGGGGAGACAGGAACACCGGCATCGGCTTCGACCAGTTGTTGATCGTCGAGACCCCTGGCACCCCGGACGTGGACTTTCGCTACCGGATCTTCAATGCCGACGGTTCCGAGGTCGAGCAGTGCGGTAATGGCGCCCGCTGCTTCGCCCGCTTCGTCTTCGACAAGCGCCTGACGGTCAAGAAGCAGATCCGGGTCGAGACCAAGGGCGGCATCATCGAGCTGCTGCTCAAGGGCGATGGCCAGGTCCGCGTCGACATGGGCGCACCGCGCCTGCAGGCGGCCGAGATCCCCTTCGTCGCCGAAGCGGAGGCCCTCAGTCATCCGGTGCAGGTCGATGACCACACCGTGGAGCTGTCAGTGGTCTCCATGGGCAATCCCCACGGGGTGCTACGGGTGGCCGACGTCGACCAGGCCCCGGTGCTCACCCTGGGCCCCAAGCTGGAATGCCATCCGCGCTTTCCACAAAAGGCCAACATCGGCTTCCTGCAGATCATCGACGCCCAGCGCGCCCGCCTGCGGGTCTGGGAGCGTGGCGTGGGCGAGACCCGTGCCTGCGGTACCGGTGCGTGCGCCGCCGCGGTGGCCGGTATCCGCCAGGGCTGGCTGAAGTCGCCGGTCAGCATCGAATTGCCCGGCGGCCTGCTCAACATCGAGTGGGACGGCGTCGGCCAGCCGGTGCTCATGACTGGCCCGGCCACCCGGGTCTACGAGGGCCAGGTACGAGTATGAGCGACAGCCCCGAACTGACCGCGGACCAGGTGGCCGACTGGCTGCTGGATCATCCACACTTCTTCGCCGACCGCGAGGAGTTGCTGGCAGAAATGCGCGTGCCCCACCAGCGGGGTACCGCCATTTCCCTGGTCGAGCGCCAGCTCGGCCTGCTGCGTGACCGCAACGGCGAGATGCGCCACCGCCTGACCCACCTGATGGACGTGGCGCGGGACAACGATCGGCTATTCGACAAGACCCGCCGGCTGATCATCGGCCTGCTGGACGCCAATAGCCTCGAAGAGGTGATAGGCACGGTGGAAGACAGCCTGCGCCACGAATTCAAGGTGCCCTACGTCGGCCTCATCCTGTTCCACGAGCCCCCCCTGCCGGTCGGCCGCAGCGTCACGCCCGCCGAGGCGCAAAAGGTCATCGGTGGTCTGCTGGGCGGCGAGAAGACCACCAGCGGCGTCTTGCGCGCCCATGAACTGGCCTTCCTGTTCGGCGATTCGGCCAAGGAAGAAGTCGGCTCCGCCGCCGTCGCCGCCCTCTCCCACCAGGGCCTGCATGGCGTCCTGGCGATCGGCAGCCCCGACCCCCAGCACTACCGCAGCAGCCTGGGCACCCTGTTCCTCAGTCACGTGGCGGAAGTCCTGGCGCGGGTCCTGCCGCGCTTTCCCGTCCCCCTGCGTACGGTGCGCTGAACCGAGGAGCGGAGCATGCAGGTCCAGCTCGACGCCTATCTCGATCACCTGCGCCTGGAGCGCCAGGTGTCGCCCCATACCCTCGACGGCTACCGTCGCGACCTGCGCAAGCTGCTGGCCTTCGTCGAAGCCGAAGGCCTGAGCGACTGGGGCACCCTCGATGGTCGTCGGCTGCGTGCCCTGATCGCCCAGCTGCACCGGGCCGGCGCGTCCAGTCGCAGTCTGGCGCGGCTACTGTCCGCCTGTCGTGGCTTCTACCTCTACCTGATCCGCGAAGGCCACTGCAGCCAGGACCCGGCCCACGGGCTGACGCCGCCCAAGGCGCAGAAGCCGCTGCCCAAGGTGCTCGACGTCGACAGATCCATGCAGTTGCTCGATGGCGCCGTGGAAGACGACTTCCTGGCCCTGCGCGACCAGGCCCTGCTGGAGCTGTTCTACAGTTCGGGGCTGCGGCTGTCCGAGCTGGTAGGGCTGGATTTGGG
>CAUQPA010000029.1:0-16900 GCA_963519325.1 uncultured Pseudomonas sp.
GTCTGGCGGTCCGGCTCGCCCAGCTGCTTGATCAGGGCTTGCTGGACGGCGGCGCACAGGCTGGGATCCGACAGCGGGCGGCCGTCGGCGTCGGTGACGTAGAAGACGTCCTCCACGCGCTCGCCGAGGGTGGCGATCTTGGCGTTGAGCACGGACAGGTCGAAGTCGAGGAAGATCCGTCCCACCCGGGCCAGCAGGCCGGGGCGGTCCGGCGCCGTCAACTCGATCAGGCTCGCCGAGCGCGCGGTATCGGTATAGATGTTCACCTGGGGTGAGAAGGCGAAATGCTTGAGCTGCCGGGTGACCCGCCGGTTGATGATGCTCGGGTACTCTTCCGGGTGCTTGAGCGCTTCGATCAGGCCGGCGCGGATCTGGGCGATGCGCGCAGGGTTGTTGCCGATCGAGCCGCCATCGGTATCCAGCACGATGTAGGTGTCCAGGGTGAACTGGCTGGTGGAGGTGATGATGCGCGCATCCTGAATGTTCAGGTTGAGCTGATCCATCACCGCCACGGTCACCGCGAAGAAGTCGTGCTGGTCCGCGGCATAGATGAAGATCTGGGTACCGCCTTCGGAATCGCGCTGGGTGGTTTCGCGGATCAATACCAGGGGTTCGGCGGTATCGGCATGGCCGAGGATGGCCTCGGTATGCCAGGCCACGTCCAGCGCGGTATGGCGCAGGAAATAGGCATCCCCCAGCTGGGACCACAGCTGCTCGGCGGCATCCGCATCCACGCCACGGCGCATCAGGGTATCCAGCGCCGATTGCTGGGTGCTGCGGATCTGCTCCTCGCGGTTGACCGGGTTTTCCAGGCCGCGGCGCAGGGCGCGCTTGGTCTCGGTGTAGAGCTGGCGAAGCAGGGTCGCGCGCCAGGAGTTCCACAGCGAGGGATTGGTCGCGGTGATGTCGGCCACGGTGAGCACGTACAGGTAGTCCAGGTGCGTGTGATCGCCCACGGTCAGGGCAAAGTCGTGGATCACCTGCGGATCGGAAAGGTCCTTGCGCTGGGCGGTGGTGGACATCACCAGGTGGTTGCGTACCAGCCAGCTGACCAGCCGGGTGTCCCAGTCCGGCAGCTGGTGCCGCCGGCCGAAGGCTTCCACGTCTGCCGCACCCAGTTCCGAGTGATCCCCACCGCGGCCCTTGGCGATGTCATGGTACAGCCCGGCGATGTAGATCAGCTCCGGCTTGGGCAGCTTGTGGATCACCCGGGTCGCCAGCGGATACTTCTCGGCCAGGACGTCGTAGCTCATCTTGCGCAGGTGCTTGATGAGGTTGAGGGTGTGGGCATCGACCGTATAGATGTGGAAGAGGTCGTGCTGCATCTGGCCGACGATCTGGCCGAATTCGGGCAGGTAGAGACCCAGCAGCCCGTAGCGGTTCATCCGGCGCAGATTGCGATGGATACCAGATTCGCTCTTGAGCAGTTCGATGAACAGGCTGGTATTGCGAATGTCCTGACGGAAGGCGTCGTCGATCAGCGAGCGGCTGTCGCGCAGCAGGCGGATGGTGCCGGCACTGGGGCCCTTGATTTCGGGATTCTGCGCCAGCAGGACGAACAGCTCCATCAGGGCGAAGGGGGTGCGCAGGAATACTTGGGGGTGCACCACCTCCAGGTAGCCATTGCGGATCTGGAATCTGTTGTTGAGCGGGATCGTCACGGCCGGTACCTGCTCGTCGCGCAGATTCACTTCCTCGAAGTGCTGCATCACCACGTCGCTGAGCTGGGAGACGTCCATCACCACCCGGTAGTACTTCTGCATGAAGCGCTCTACCGCGAGCTTGGCGTCGTTGTCCTCGTAGCCCAGCAGGTTGGCGATGCGCCGCTGGTGGTCGAACAGCAGCCGATCCTCGGCACGACCGGCGAGCATGTGCAGGGCGTAGCGGACCTTCCACAGATACTCCTGCGCCGAGATCAGCAGTCCGCATTCGCTTTCGGTCAGGAAGCCCTGGCCCACCAGGGCCTGCAGATTGAGGGTGCCGAACTGGCGCCGGGCGATCCACAGCAGCGTCTGGATGTCGCGCAGGCCACCCGGCGAGCCCTTCACGTTGGGCTCGAGGTTGTATTCGGTGTCGTTGTACTTGGCATGGCGCGCGCTCTGCTCGGCGCGCTTGGCCAGATAGAAGGCGCGTCCGGGCCAGAGGTGCTCGACACTGGTGGCCGCCAGCATCGCCTGGCGCAGCGGCTCGGGGCCGGCCAGGGTGCGGCTTTCCATCAGGTTGGTGATCACCGTCAGGTCGGCCAGCGCCTCGGTGGCGCACTCGCGCAGGGATCTCACGCTCTGCCCCACGGCCAGGCCGACGTCCCACAGCAGGGTCAGGAAGCCCTCGATGGATTCGCGGAAGCGCTCCTGCTCCTCTTCGGCGAGCAGGATCAGCAGGTCGATGTCCGAGTGCGGGTGCAATTCACCGCGGCCATAGCCTCCCACCGCGAGCAGGGCGATGCCGTCGGCGGGCCAGTCGAAGCGATTCCAGGCCGCGACCAGCATCTGGTCGATGAACCAGGCGCGATCCTCGACCAGCCGGCGCACGCTGCGTCCCGCCAGGAAGCGGGCGTCGAGGGTGGCGTTCGCGGCCCGGATGAATTTCTTGAAGGCCGCGATAGGGCTGGCTTTCAGCGAAAGCTCAGCCTGGAACTGGCCGGCGTCGAACAACTCCGAATCGACCTGGGGCATGGGCGCTCACTCACGCAGAAACGCGGGGAAAGGTTTCGTCCTTTCTCAGGGTCAGGATCTCGTAACCCTCGTCGGTGACCAGCACCGTGTGCTCCCACTGCGCGGACAGCTTGCGGTCCTTGGTGATGGCGGTCCAGCCGTCGCCCAGCAGGCGGGTCTCGTAGCGACCCTGGTTGATCATCGGCTCGATGGTGAAGATCATCCCGGCCTGCAGCTCGAGGCCCGTGCCGGCGCGGCCGTAGTGCACCACCTGCGGCTCCTCGTGGAAGCCCTTGCCGATGCCATGGCCGCAGTACTCGCGAACCACCGAGAAGCCGTTCTTCTCGGCATGCTTCTGAATGATCTCGCCGATGTCGCCGAGGCGGGCACCCGGGCGGACCAGGGAGATGCCTTTATAGAGGCATTCCTGGGTGACCTGGCAGAGTCGGTCGGCCCACTCGGGGACGTCGCCCACCAGGTACATCTTGCTGGTATCGCCGTGATAGCCGTCTTTGATCACGGTGATGTCCACGTTCATGATGTCGCCCGCCTTGAGCGGCTTGTCATTGGGAATGCCATGGCAGACCACGTGGTTCAGCGAGGTGCAAATGGATTTCGGATAGCCCTTGTAGTTCAACGGGGCAGGGATGGCCTGCTGCACGTTGACGATGTAGTCGTGGGCCAGCCGATCCAGTTCTTCGGTGGTGATGCCGGGACGCACGTGCTCGTCCAGCATTTCGAGCACCTCGGCGGCCAGCTGGCCGGCGATGCGCATCTTGGCGATGTCTTCAGGGGTCTTCAGGATGACGGTCATCGGAAATCTCTAGGTATCACGCCGGGCGTTAGCTTTCGATCCGCTATTCTATCAGAGCTGGCGCCTGCGCTGTGGCTGCCGGCGGTACCCCGGACCTCCGGTATCCGGCAATCGTCGCTGGTGGTATCCGGGAAGTCGTGATATAAAGTCGCGCGCTTTTTCGGGGCTCCGCCCTTTAGCGCTCCTAACCCCACACACGCATCGACACGATGACCTGGGTGCTTCCCGAGGGAAGTTGGTCATTGGGATGCGTGGAGGCCCAACCCGACTACGAGGAACATCTAAATGTCTCAAGTCTCCATGCGTGACATGCTGAAAGCCGGCGTGCATTTCGGCCACCAAACCCGTTACTGGAACCCGAAGATGGGCAAGTACATCTTCGGCGCGCGTAACAAGATCCACATCATCAACCTCGAAAAGACCCTGCCGATGTTCAACGAGGCCCTGACCTTCGTTGAGCGCCTGGCCTCCGGCAAGAACAAGATCCTGTTCGTCGGCACCAAGCGTTCCGCCGGCAAGATCGTTCGTGAAGAAGCCGCTCGTTGCGGTCAGCCCTTCGTCGACCATCGCTGGTTGGGCGGCATGCTGACCAACTACAAGACCATCCGTGCCTCGATCAAGCGTCTGCGCGATCTGGAAGTCCAGTCCCAGGACGGTACTTTCGACAAGCTGACCAAGAAAGAAGCCCTGATGCGCACCCGCGACCTCGAGAAGCTCGAGCGCAGCCTGGGTGGTATCAAGGACATGGGCGGCCTGCCGGACGCGCTGTTCGTGGTCGACGTCGACCACGAGCGCATCGCCATCACCGAAGCCAACAAGCTGGGCATCCCGGTCATCGGCGTGGTCGATACCAACAGCAGCCCGGAAGGTGTGGACTACATCATCCCCGGTAACGACGACGCCTTCCGCGCCGTTCAGCTGTACCTGAGCAGCGTTGCCGATGCCGTGATCCGTGGCGGCAACAACGGTGGTGCGGGTGAGCAATTCGTCGAAGAAGCCGCTGCCGAAGCCGTCGAGGGCTGAGCGAGTCGACCCCTAGGGTCGAGCGGTTCGACGAGCGAGAAGGGGGCCTAGCCCCCTTTTTGCCTACTGGCGTTTCATTGGCTCCGCCATCGTGCGGAGTGACCTCGAAACCGATTCAAGAGGATTTCAAACATGGCAGAAATCACTGCAGCCCTGGTCAAAGAACTGCGCGAGCGCACCGGTCAAGGCATGATGGATTGCAAGAAGGCCCTGACCGCTGCCGGTGGCGACATCGAGAAGGCCATCGACGACATGCGTGCCGCGGGCGCCATCAAGGCCGCCAAGAAAGCCGGTAACGTGGCTGCCGAAGGCTCCATCGCGGTCAAGGTTGCCGATGACCACAAGGCTGCCGTCATCATCGAAGTCAACTCCCAGACCGATTTCCTGGCTCTGCAGGACGACTTCAAGGGCTTCGTCGCCGCCAGCCTGGACAAGGCCTTCAGCGAGAAGATGAGCGACGCCGCCCCGCTGATCGCCGCCCAGGAAGGCGCCCGTGAAGCCCTGGTCGCCAAGTGCGGCGAGAACGTCAACATCCGCCGCCTGACCCGCGTCGAAGGCGATGTGGTCGGTGCCTACCTGCACGGTCACCGCATCGGTGTGGTCGTCACCCTGCAGGGTGGCACCGCCGAGCTGGCCAAGGAAATCGCCATGCACGTCGCGGCGAGCAATCCGCAGTTCCTGAACCCCTCCCAGGTTTCCGAAGAAGCCGTCGCCAAGGAAAAGGAAATCTTCCTGGCGCTGAATGCCGACAAGATCGCCGGCAAGCCGGAAAACATCGTGGAGAACATGGTCAAGGGTCGTATCAACAAGTTCCTGGCCGAAGCCAGCCTGGTTGAGCAGCCCTTCATCAAGGACCCGGAAGTCAAGGTCGGCGAGCTGGCCAAGAAGGCCGGTGCCGAGATCGTCTCCTTCGTACGTTACGAAGTGGGCGAGGGCATCGAGAAGGCAGAAGTCGACTTCGCTGCCGAAGTGGCTGCCCAGCTGGCTGCCAGCAAGCAGTAAGCCCGGCATCCGCCGTTGACCAGGAGGCCGCCCGCTTCGAGCGCGCGGCCTCTTTGTCAAATTGGAAGGCAGGTCTAGTTTCTCGTCTTCCGAGCAGTTTTTTGCCGATGGGAGTGAACGCAACTGTGGTTGTGCTTTCCTATCGCTGGATCAAAACCCCCGCACATGTTCATCGCCACAGGAGAGAGTGAATGGCACAGCAGATGAGTGGTCGCCAACCCCGTTACAAGCGTATTCTGCTGAAGCTCAGTGGCGAAGCCCTGATGGGAAGTGAAGACTTCGGGATCGATCCGAAGGTGCTGGACCGCATGTCGCTGGAAATCGGCCAGCTGGTAGGTATCGGTGTCCAGGTCGGTCTGGTGATCGGTGGTGGCAACCTGTTCCGCGGTGCGGCCCTGTCCGCCGTCGGCATGGACCGGGTGACCGGTGACCACATGGGTATGCTGGCTACCGTGATGAACGCCCTGGCCATGCGTGACGCCCTGGAGCGCTCCAACATTCCCGCCACGGTGATGTCCGCGATTTCCATGGTCGGCGTGACCGACCAGTACGATCGCCGCAAGGCCCTGCGCCAGCTGAAGGATGGCGAAGTGGTCATCTTCTCCGCTGGCACTGGCAATCCGTTCTTCACCACCGATTCCGCCGCCTGCTTGCGCGCGATCGAAGTGGAAGCCGACCTGGTGCTCAAGGCCACCAAGGTGGATGGTGTATACACGGCGGATCCCTTCAAGGATCCCAATGCCGAAAAATTCGAGCGCCTGACCTACGACGAGGTGCTCGACCGCAAGCTGGGTGTCATGGATCTCACGGCCATCTGCCTGTGCCGTGACCACAACATGCCGCTGCGGGTCTTCAACATGAACAAGCCCGGCGCCCTGCTCAACATCGTGGTGGGTGGTGGCGAGGGTACCCTGATCGAGGAGGGAGCAGCATGATCGACGAGATCAAGAAGGATGCGCAGGCGCGCATGACCAAGACCCTGGAAGCCCTGGGCCACGCCTTTGCCAAGATCCGTACCGGACGCGCTCATCCGAGCATCCTGGATAGCGTCATGGTGTCCTACTACGGTAGCGATACCCCGCTGCGCCAGGTCGCCAACGTCACCGTCGAGGATTCGCGGACCCTGGCGCTGAGCGTGTTCGACAAGAGCATGATCCAGGCCGTGGAAAAGGCCATCATGACGTCCGACCTGGGCCTCAACCCGGCCACTGCCGGCACCACCATTCGCGTGCCGATGCCGGCGCTGACCGAAGAGACCCGCAAGGGCTTCACCAAGCAGGCGCGTGCCGAGGCCGAGCAGGCGCGGGTCTCCGTGCGCAACATCCGTCGCGACGCCCTGGCCCAGCTCAAGGACCTGCTGAAGGAAAAGGAAATCAGCGAAGACGAGGACCGTCGTGCCCAGGACGAAGTCCAGAAGCTGACGGACAAGTACGTCGCCGAGGTGGACAAGGCACTGGAGGCCAAGGAAACCGACTTGATGGCTGTTTGACAACGGTTGGGACGTAACATGGGCATGAGCAAGCCAGGCAAGGTGGTGCCACGTCACGTGGCGATCATCATGGATGGGAATAATCGCTGGGCGCGTCGTCGGCTGCTGCCGGGCGTCGCCGGTCACAAGGCCGGCGTGGACGCCGTGCGCGCGGTCATCGAGGTCTGCGGCGACGCCGGCGTCGAGGTGCTGACGCTGTTCGCCTTCTCCAGCGAGAACTGGCGGCGTCCAGCTGACGAGGTCGGTGCCCTGATGGAGCTCTTCCTGTCCGCCTTGCGGCGGGAGGCCAAGAAGCTGCACCAGAATGGCATCCGGCTGCGCATCATCGGTGATCGTTCGCTGTTCCATCCGGAACTGCAGGCGGCGATGGCGGAAGTCGAGGCGCTCACGGCCCATCACACCCGTTTCGTGTTGCAGATCGCCGCCAACTACGGGGGGCAGTGGGATATCACCCAGGCCGCCCAGCAACTGGCGGCGCAGGTCCAGCAAGGCGCGCTGCAGCCGGGCGATATCACGCCTGAGCTGCTGCAAGGCTGTCTGGCCACCGCCGACCTGCCGCTGCCCGACCTGTGCATCCGCACGGGTGGAGAGCGACGGGTCAGCAACTTCCTGCTCTGGCAGATCGCCTACGCCGAGCTGTACTTCTCCGACCTGTTCTGGCCGGACTTCAAGCATGAGGCCATGAATGCGGCCCTGGCCGACTTCGCCACCCGCCAGCGGCGGTTCGGTCGGACCTGCGAACAGGTGGAAGCGGAGCTACGCGCCTAATGCTGAAGCAGCGAATCTTGACGGCGATGGTGCTCCTGCCCATCGCCCTGGCCGGATTTTTCTGGCTGGAAGGGGCGGCTTTCGCCCTGTTCATCGGCGCGGTGGTGGTCCTGGGTGCCTGGGAATGGGCCCGTCTAGCGGGTCTGGAAGCCCAGCCACTGCGTTGTGCCTATGCCGCCGTGGTGGCCCTGGCGCTGCTGCTCTGCTGGTGGCTGCCCGCCGGTGCCCACGGACTGCTGTTCATCAGTCTGGCCTGGTGGCTTTATGCGACCGTGCTGGTGCTGACCTATCCCGACAGTGCCAAGGCCTGGCAGGCCTCCTGGCGACGCCTGCTCATCGGCCTGGTGGTGCTGGTCCCGGCCTGGCAGGGCCTGATGCTGCTGAAGGCCGCGCCTGGCGGCAACCTGCTGATTCTCGAAGTCATGATGCTGGTCTGGTTGGCCGACATCTTCGCCTATTTTTCCGGCCGGGCCTTCGGCAAGCGCAAGCTGGCGCCGGCGGTGAGTCCGGGCAAGAGCTGGGAAGGCCTCTACGGCGGCCTGGCCGCGGCCCTGATCGCGACCCTGGTACTCGGCCTGATTCGCGGCTGGGGGCTGGGTGATCTGCTGCAGGCGCTGATCGGTGCTGCCTGCGTGGTGCTCATTTCCGTGGTCGGCGATCTCACCGAAAGCATGTTCAAGCGCCAGGCCGGCCTCAAGGACAGCAGTCAGCTGCTGCCCGGCCATGGCGGCGTGCTGGATCGTATCGATAGTCTGACGGCGGCCGTACCGCTGTTCGCCCTGCTGCTCTGGTGGGCTGGCTGGGGTGTGCAGTGAGTCTCCAGCGACTGTGCGTGCTGGGTGCGACCGGCTCCATCGGTGCCAGTACCCTGGATGTGGTGGCGCAGCATCCCGATCGTTACCAGGTCTTCGCCCTCAGTGGTCATCGACGGCTGGCTGAACTGGCGGACCTCTGCCGGCGCTTCCAGCCGAGCTATGCCGCGGTGCCCGATCAGGCGTCGGCCGATCAGTTGGTCGCCTCGCTGCAAGATGCCGAGACCGCTCCCGAGATTGTGGTGGGGGAGGAGGGGTTGGCGGCTATCGCGGCCCATCCCCAGGTCGATACCGTGATGGCGGCGATCGTCGGTGCGGCGGGATTGAGGCCGACGCTGGCCGCGGTCAAGGCCGGCAAGCGCGTGCTGCTCGCCAACAAGGAAGCCCTGGTCATGAGCGGCGCCCTCTTCATCGAGGCGGTGCGGACCAGCGGCGCGACCCTGCTGCCCATCGACAGCGAACACAATGCCATCTTCCAGTGCCTAGCCGATCCCGCGACGCCAGGCCTGGCGCGCAAGGGTGTACGGCGGATCCTGTTGACCGCCTCGGGCGGTCCGTTCCGTGAGACGCCGGCCGAACAGCTGGTCGATGTCACTCCCGCCCAGGCCTGCGCCCATCCCAAGTGGTCCATGGGGCGCAAGATTTCCGTGGATTCCGCGACCCTGATGAACAAGGGACTGGAGCTGATCGAGGCCTGCTGGCTGTTCGCGGCGGCGCCGGAGCAGGTCGAGGTGGTCGTCCATCCGCAGAGCGTCATCCATTCCCTAGTGGACTACGTGGATGGCTCGGTGCTGGCCCAGCTGGGCAATCCCGACATGCGTACCCCCATCGCGCATGCCCTGGCCTGGCCCGAGCGCATCGCGTCCGGGGTCTCGGCGCTGGACCTGTTCGCCATCGGTCGACTCGATTTCGAGCGGCCCGACGAAGAGCGCTTCCCCTGCCTGCGCCTGGCCCGGGAGGCTGCCCAGGCCGGTGGCTGCATGCCAGCGACGCTCAATGCGGCCAACGAGATCGCTGTCGAGGCCTTCCTTGACGGCCGACTGGGCTTCAGCGAGATTCCGCTGCTGATCGAGTCGGTGCTGAACGGCACCGAGCCCGGTCCGGCGAATGACCTCGAGGCCGTCTTCCTGGCCGACACCACCGCTCGGCAGCGGGCGCGGGAGTGGTTGGCGCGCCGCTGAAGTCGCGCCTCGACACCCGGCCCGCGAGTCCGCAGAATCTGCACACTGAGGTAGCGGAGGCAGCCAATGACCATCCTTTACACGATACTGGGAACCCTGATCGCCCTTGGCGTGCTGGTGACCATCCATGAGTATGGCCATTTCTGGACGGCGCGCCGTTGCGGCGTCAAGGTCCTGCGCTTTTCCGTGGGCTTCGGCAAGCCGCTGTTGCGCTGGCATGATCGCCAAGGCACCGAGTTCGTGGTGGCCGCGATTCCGCTCGGCGGCTACGTCAAGATGCTCGACGAGCGCGAAGCGCCGGTCGCGCCCGAAGAGCAGCATGCCGCCTTCAATCGCAAGACCGTTCGCCAGCGCATCGCCATCGTCGCCGCGGGTCCGATCGCCAATTTCCTGCTGGCCATCCTGTTCTTCTGGCTGCTCGCCATGCTCGGTTCCCAGCAGCCGCGCCCGGTGGTGGGTGGCGTAGTGGCTGATACCCCAGCCGCCCTGGCCGGCATTCCGCCAGGGGCGGAACTGACCGCGGTGGACGATGCCCCGGTGGACAGCTGGTCGGCGGTCAACCTGCGCCTGGTCGACCGCCTGGGTGAGAGCGGTCCGCTGCGCCTCCGCTATACGGTGCCGGGTACCACCGCGGAGCAGAGCAGCGTCATCGAGCTGCACGCCTGGCTGCGCGGCGCGGAAGATCCGGATCCGATCCAGGCGCTGGGCCTGAAGCCCTGGCGCCCGCATATCCCCGCGGTGTTCGCCGAACTGGATCCGGCGGGTCCTGCCCAGGCCGCCGGGCTGCAGGCGGGAGATCGCCTGGTCGCCCTGAACGATACCACCATCGGCGACTGGCAACAGGCCGTGGACTGGGTGCGAGCTCACCCCAATCAGCGGGTCAAACTGACCTTCGAACGCCAGGGCCAGCAGCAGGAGGTCTCCCTGCAATTGGGGGCTCGGCGTGTCGAGACGACCGAAGCGGGTTATCTCGGCGCCGGTGTGGCGCCGGTCAAGTGGCCTGCGGAAATGGTTCGCGAAATCAGCTATGGACCGGTGGCGGCCATTGGCGAAGGAATCGGCCGAACCTGGCAGATGAGCGTGCTGACGCTGGTTTCCCTGAAGAAGATGCTGCTGGGAGAGCTGTCGGTAAAAAACTTGAGCGGGCCGATAACCATTGCTAAAGTGGCGGGCGCTTCGGCTCAGTCAGGCCTGGGGGATTTCCTCAATTTCCTGGCGTACCTGAGCATAAGCCTGGGGGTTCTGAATCTGTTGCCTATCCCTGTGCTCGACGGTGGTCATCTGGTCTTCTACTTCGTCGAGTGGATTCGCGGGCGGCCCTTGTCCGAGCGTGTGCAGACATGGGGCATGCAGATCGGTATTAGCCTCGTCGTGGGTGTGATGCTGCTGGCCTTGGTCAACGACCTCGGTCGCCTCTGACACTCTGCTGATTGCCGAATCTGCCGCCCAGTGCGGCAGATTCTTTATTTGCCAGTTGGAATAAAAGGGACTCATGAAACGCCTGCTGCTACCTGCGGTAATAGCCGCGCTGATGATCGGCGAGGTACACGCCGAGTCCTTCACCATCTCCGATATCCGCGTCAACGGACTGCAACGTGTATCGTCCGGCAGCGTCTTCGGCGCCCTGCCGCTGAACGTGGGCGAGGCGGTCGATGACAATCGCCTGGCCGAGGCCTCCCGCTCGCTCTTCCGTACCGGATTCTTCCAGGACATCCAGCTGGGTCGTGACGGTAACGTCCTGGTGGTGAACGTGGTCGAGCGGCCGTCCATTTCCAGCATCACCCTGGAAGGCAACAAGGCCATCTCCACCGACGACCTGATGAAGGGGCTCAAGCAGGCCGGTCTCGCCGAGGGCGAGATCTTCCAGCGTGCGACGCTGGAAGGCGTGCGTAACGAGCTGCTGCGCCAGTACGTCGCCCAGGGCCGCTACTCCGCCAGCATCGATACCGAAGTGGTGCCCCAGCCGCGCAACCGCGTGCAGCTGAAGATCACCATCAACGAGGGCGAGGTCGCGACCATCTCCCACGTTAACGTGGTGGGTAACACGGTCTTCCCCGAAGACGACCTGACCTCGCTGTTCGAGCTCAAGCCGAGCAACTGGTTGTCGTTCTTCCGCAACGATGACAAGTACTCCCGGGAAAAGCTGTCGGGTGACCTGGAGCGACTGCGCTCCTACTACCTCGACCGCGGCTATATCAACATGGACATCACCTCGACCCAGGTGTCCATCACGCCCGACAAGAAGCACGTCTACATCACGGTCAACGTCAACGAAGGGCAGAAGTACACCGTTCGTGACGTCAAGCTGTCCGGTGACCTTAAGGTCCCGGAGGAAGAGCTGCGCAAGCTGATGCTGGTCCAGCCGGGCCAGGTGTTCTCGCGCAAGGTGATGACCAGCACCTCGGATCTGATCACCCGGCGCCTGGGTAACGAGGGCTACACCTTCGCCAACGTCAATGGCCTGCCCGAGCCCCATGACGACGACCACAGCGTGTCCCTGACCTACGTGGTCGATCCGGGCAAGCGGGCCTACGTCAATCGCATCAACTTCCGTGGCAACACCAAGACCTCGGACGAGGTACTGCGCCGCGAGATGCGCCAGATGGAAGGCGGCTGGGCCTCCACCTACCTCATCGACCAGTCCAAGACCCGCCTCGAGCGCCTGGGCTACTTCAAGGAAGTCAAGGTCGAGACGCCCCAGGTGCCCGGCACCGATGATTTGGTCGACGTCAACTACAACGTCGAGGAGCAGCCCTCGGGCTCCATCACCGCCAGCATCGGTTTCGCCCAGAGTGCGGGCCTGATCCTCGGTGGCTCCATCAGCCAGAACAACTTCCTGGGTACCGGTAACCAGGTCAGCATCGGCCTGACCCGTTCCCAGTACCAGAGCCGCTACAACTTCAGCTTTACCGATCCCTACTTCACGCCGGACGGGGTGAGCCTGGGCTACAACATCTTCTACCGCAGCACCGACTACAGCAAACTGTACGACAGTGACGTCTCCTACTACTCGATCAACAGCCTGGGTACCGGTGTCACCCTGGGCTACCCGATCAGCGAGACCTCGCGCCTGACCTATGGCCTCTCCGTGCAGCGCGACGAGATCAATCCGGGTACCTACAGCGCGGACGAGATCTATGACTTCGTCGAGCGGGAAGGGGACAACTTCACCAACTTTAAGGCCAGCATCGGCTGGTCGAGCTCGACGCTGAACCGCGGTGTGCTGCCGACCCGCGGTGCGTCCCAGAGCCTGACCGGCCAGATCACCATCCCCGGTAGCGACCTGAGCTTCTACAAGCTGGACTATCGCGGCCAGCTGTTCACGCCGCTGACCGACAGTACCGCGTTGCGCTTCCATACCGAGCTGGGCTACGGCGACGGCTACGGCAGCACCGACAGCCTGCCGTTCTACGAGAACTACTACGCCGGTGGCTTCAATTCGGTACGGGGTTTCGAGGACAGCAGCCTGGGTCCGAGGACTACGCCGCCCAGCTATATTGATAACGATCCCACCAAAGGGACAAAGTATGGCGCCAAAGGTCAGGGCTATCGTGATAGTGAGAATGACGAGGCCTTCGGTGGCAACGTCCTGATCACCGGCGGTATGGAGTACCTGTTCCCCTTGCCCTTCGTGAAGGACCAGAAGTCCCTGCGTACCGTACTGTTCTGGGACGTGGGTAACGTGTTCAGCACCAAGTGCTACCTGAACTCGACCAAAAACTGCGGCGATATCAGCTTCTCCAACATGGCTAGCTCCGTCGGCGTCGGCTTGACCTGGGTCACTGCCCTGGGTCCGTTGAGCTTTAGTCTCGGGGTGCCGGTCAAGAAACCGAGCAACTCCGATCCGCAGATCTTCCAGTTCTCGCTGGGTCAGACGTTCTGACCCAGGCAATACCTTTGCGCGCTATGCAGGAGTCAACTGTGCACAAGTACACCCGTTACGCTCTGTTCGCTGCCGTTCTCGTGGCCGCTCCGGTTTTCGCCGATACCAAGATCGCCGTGCTGAACTACCAGATGGCCTTGCTGGAGTCGGATGCCGCCAAGAAGTACGCGGTGGATTCCGAGAAGAAGTTCGGTCCCCAGCTGAACAAGCTGAAGGGTCTGGAAAGCTCCGCCAAGGACATCCAGGACAAGCTGAACAAAGGTGGTGACAAGCTGGCGCAAGCCGAGCGCACCCGCCTGGAGAACGACTTCCGCCAGAAGGCCCGGGACTTCCAGTTCCAGTCCAAGGAACTCAACGACGCCAAGGCGGCATCGGACCGTGACATGCTGAAGCTGCTCAAGCCGCGCCTGGACAAGGCGGTGGAAGAGGTGTTGAAGAAGGGTGACTACGACCTGGTGCTCGAACGCGGCGCCGTGGTCGACGTGAAGCCGCAATACGACATCACCCGCCAGGTGATCGAGCGCATGAACGCGAGTCGTTGATGAGTTCGAAGACCTTCACGCTGGGCGAGCTGGCGCAGTGGCTGGAAAGCCGCCAGCTGACCGTCGAATTGCGCGGTTCTCCCGAGCGCCTGGTAACCGGCCTGGCCACCTTGCCGGAGGCCGGTCCGGACCAGTTGAGCTTCCTCGCCAATCCGCAGTATCGCCGCTACCTGGCCGATACCCGGGCGGGCGCGGTGCTGCTGACGGACAAGGATGCCGACGGCTATGTCGGCGACGCCCTGATCCTGGCGAATCCATACCTCGCCTATGCGCGGCTGTCTCATCTGTTCGATCGCAAGCCGCGCAGTGCGGCCGGTATTCATCCGACAGCGCTGGTCGCGGCGGATGCCCAGGTCGATCCGACGGCGGCCATTGGGCCCTATGTGGTGATCGAGGCCCAGGCCCGCATAGGGGCGGGCGTCAGCCTGGGTGCCCACTGCGTAGTGGGTGCCCGCAGCGTCATCGGCGCCGACAGTTGGCTGGCCCCGCGGGTCACCCTCTATCACGATGTGATCATCGGTGAGCGGGCGGTCGTGCAGTCCGGTGCCGTGATCGGTGCCGAGGGCTTCGGTTTCGCCAACGAACGTGGCCAATGGCAGAAGATCGCCCAGCTGGGCGGCGTGCTGATCGGCGATGACGTCGAGATCGGCGCCAACACCACCATCGACCGTGGCGCCCTGGCGAACACGGTCATCAGCGATGGGGTGAAGCTCGACAACCAGATCATGATCGCGCACAACGTCCAGGTCGGTGAGCACACCGCCATGGCCGCCTGCGTCGGTATCTCTGGCAGTACCAAGATCGGCAAACACTGCACCATCGCCGGCGGCGTGGGCATGGTCGGTCATATCGAGGTGTGCGACAACGTGTTCGTCACCGGTATGACCATGGTGACCCGCTCGATTACCGAGCCAGGCGCCTATTCCTCGGGTACGGCCATGCAGCCCGCCGGAGAGTGGAAGAAGAGCGCCGCGCGGATTCGTCACCTCGACGACATGGCCCGCCGTCTGCAACATCTGGAAAAAATCGTTGCTACCGTGACCTCGCGGGATGACGCTGCTTCTGATGCTTGATTCTGCATCGGATGTTTCCCCTTTCTGAACAGGCCTTCCCCGACCATGATGGACATCAACGAGATCCGTGAATATCTCCCGCATCGCTATCCCTTCCTGCTGGTGGATCGCGTGACGGAGCTGGATATCGAAGCCAAACGCATTCGTGCCTACAAGAACGTCAGCATCAACGAGCCGTTCTTCACCGGCCATTTCCCCCAGCATCCGATCATGCCGGGCGTGCTCATCGTCGAGGCGATGGCGCAGGCCGCTGGCGTGCTGGGTTTCAAGATGATGAATTCCTCGCCCGCCGATGGCACCCTGTACTACTTCGTCGGATCGGATAAGCTGCGTTTTCGCCAGCCGGTGACCCCAGGTGACCAGTTGATCCTCGAGGCGCGCTTCCTCAGTACCAAGCGCGGTATCTGGAAATTCGAATGCCAGGCCAGCGTGGACGACAAGCCCGTCTGCTCGGCCGAAATCATCTGCGCGGAACGCAAGCTATGACGTTGATCGACCCCAGGGCTATCGTCGACCCCCAGGCACGGCTCGCCGCCGATGTCCAGGTCGGCCCCTGGTCGATCATCGGGCCGGATGTCGAGATTGGCGAGGGTACCGTCATCGGTCCCCACGTCATCCTCAAGGGCCCGACCGTCATCGGTCGTCACAATCGCATCTTCCAATTCTCGTCGATTGGCGAGGACACGCCCGATCTCAAGTACCGGGGCGAGCCGACCCGCCTGCGCATCGGCGACCACAACGTCATCCGCGAAGGGGTCACCATCCACCGCGGGACGGTGCAGGATCGCGAAGAGACCACCCTCGGCGATCACAACCTGCTGATGGCCTATGTACACATCGGTCATGACAGCGTGATCGGTAATCACTGCATCCTGGTCAACAACACGGCCCTGGCTGGCCATGTGCACGTCGATGATTGGGCGATCCTCTCCGGTTATACCCTGGTGCACCAGTTCTGCCGCATCGGCGCCCACAGCTTTTCCGGCATGGGCACGGCGATCGGCAAGGACGTACCGGCTTACGTCACGGTGTTCGGCAACCCCGCCGAAGCCCGCAGCATGAATTTCGAAGGCATGCGCCGTCGCGGCTTTTCCACCGAAGCCATCCAGGCGCTGCGTCGTTCCTACAAGGTGGTCTACCGCCAGGGACTGACCGTCGATGAGGCCATGAAGGAACTGGAGCCGGTGGCTCAGCAGTTTCCCGAAGTGGCGGTATTCCGTGACTCCATCCTGAGTGCCACGCGTGGCATCACCCGCTGAGTTCGCCCAGCGCCCGCTGCGCGTGGCGCTGGTGGCGGGAGAAGCCTCGGGTGATCTGCTCGGCGCCGGCCTGATGCAGGCGCTGCGGGAACAGCACCCGAACCTCTCCTTCATGGGCGTTGGCGGTCCGCGGATGGAGGCCGAAGGCCTGGTCTCCGCGTTTCCCATGGAGCGCCTGGCGGTCATGGGGCTGGTCGAGGTGCTCGGCCGCCTGCGTGAACTGCTGGGCCGGCGCAAGGCGCTGATCGCCCAGTTGCTCGAGGCCCGCCCCGACGTCTTCATCGGCATCGATGCTCCCGATTTCGTCCTGGAGATCGAGGCCCAACTGCATCGCGCGGGCATCCCGGCGGTGCACTACGTCAGTCCCTCGGTCTGGGCCTGGCGGCAGAAGCGGGTGCTG
>CAUQPA010000030.1:0-16526 GCA_963519325.1 uncultured Pseudomonas sp.
GCCCCACCCTTGGCGAAATCGTTGAGCAGGGTGACCAGGGGATCGGGTACCAGGGCGAAATTGCGGCCATAGAGGGCTAGCTGCAACGTGCCGTCCTTGTAGGCTGCGGGGATGGCGCTGGAGTTCTCCACGGCGACCTCGACAGCTACCCCCACCTCGCGCAGCTGCGCCTGCAGCGCGGTGGCGATCAGTGGCAATTCGGGACGATCGGAATAGGTCAGCAGCTTGAGCTTGAGCGGCTTGCCGTCCTTTTCCAGGATCCCGTCGGCGCCTGGTGTCCAGCCCTGCTTGGCCAGCAGCGCGCGCGCTGCCGCGGGGTCGTAGGCTAGGGGAGCCAGCTGCGGGTCGTGCCAGGCGGGGACATTCTTGGCGAACAACTGGGTGGCCCCGGTTCCCGGCGCCCGCAGCACCGCCGCGGCCACGCCCTCGCGCTGGATGGCCAGGCTGAGCGCCTGGCGCACCTCTACCGGCGCGGTGGCACCCGCGCCGGAATTGGGCGTCAGCAGCACCACCCGCGGGATCGGCTCGATCAGTACCTGGAGGCTGCTGGAGCGCTTGAGGCGGGCGATGCTCGGTGGATCGATCTGGAACACCAATTCCGCGTCGCCGCTTTCCGCCATCAGGGTGCGCGTCTCGCCGCGACCAGCCGCCAGGTAGGTGGTCCTGGCGATCTGCGGTGGGGTGCCCCAGTAACCGGTGAAGCGCTCGGCGGCCAGCCGCTGCGGCGGCTCCAGCAAGGTCAGGCGATAGGGTCCGGTGCCCAGGATCTTCTGTACCTTGCCGTCTGCATCGTAGGCGCCGGGCGCCAGGATATTGGTGGACGAATGGGCCAGCAGCGCCAGCAGCGGCTTGAACGGCTTCGCGAGCTGAATCACCACCTCGTCGCCGGACGCGGTGACCGACTCTATGCCAGCCTGCTTGAGCACGCCGGGCTTGCCGCGCGCCGCGTTCAGGGACGCCGCCACCGCGGCCGCGCTGAGCTCGCTGTCGTCATGGAATTTCACCCCCTGGCGAATGACCAGGCGCCAGGTCCGACCATCCGCCGACTCCGTCCAGCGCTCGGCCAACCCGGGCACCGGCCGGCCCTGGGCATCGACGTCGAGAAGGGTCTCGGTGACCTGCATCCGCTGGAAGACCAGGCCTGAGATGGACGGATCCAGCCCACCGATCTCGAAGGGGCCCACCACGTCGAAGACGCGTTCCTCGGCAGCGGAAAGCGGGGGATGGAAGGCGACCAGGGTCGCCAGGGCGGAAGCCGTCAGGGCCGTACGGAGGATGCGGGATGAAAGCATGACAGTCCTTGTGAGAACGAAACGCCGCTGCTGACCGGAAAGACCACTGCAGGGGCAGGCCGAAAGAGGCGCACGTTATATCATAACGTTTTCGTCGAATAACCCAGGCCAGCCCTTATGGCAACATCTTGAAACAGCTCAGGATTTTCGAACCTCAGCCGTCGGTCAGGCGCAGCCATCAGGCTGACTTTTGGCTAGGCATGGGCAAAGAACCAGGCCTGCTGCTCCCTGGAGGCGAACGGCCCTGGCCGTCCGCCGCTCCAGCCAGGGCGCTCGTTCAGGCAGCGATGTTCAGGGTGCCGCCCAGCGACGCGCTACCGCCAGCGCTGCCGATACTCTGGTACTGGCGCAATACCGCCTGAACCAGCTGATCGTAGGAGTTCGTCGAGCTCTGGGCGGTGGACGTGGTATCGCTGCCATCGTCCTCGCTTGCGCCCGGCGGCGGCGGTGGCGGTGGCGGTGGTTGGCGCGAGCTCGAGGCGCCGCCGAGTCCCTGGACGCTGGTATCGCTGCCGCCTGCGGCGCTTGCCTGATCGCCAGGGCCGCCCGCCGGAGGCGCGAAAGCGGAGGCGAATTCGCTCTCGCCGACGGCGCCATCACCATCCTGGTCGAGCAGGCCGAGCAGCTGGTCGACATCGATGCCGCTGCTATCGGCGTTGCTGGTGTCGCTGTCACTCGTGGCGTTGGCGGCGGTGGTCAGCTCGCTTTTACTGATGGAGCCGTCGCCGTCGCTGTCGAGCTTGGCGAACAGCTTCTTCAGCGGATTGTCAGCGTCGCTGCCGCTGGTACTGCTGGTGCTGGTGCTGGTGCTGGTGCCTTTGATCGCGCTGGCACTGCTGTAGTAGCTGGAGTAGCCACTGCCTATTCCGCTGATCATGGAAGTCTCTCCCGGGAAGTGCGGACGTTAGTGTTCCGCGCCTCTCAGTATCCGCGCGCCAGATGTCGGCAATTTGCCTACTTTGTAGGCCGGGCGATACATCTAGTGGCGCGGTAGCACCACCTGGCAGGTCAGGCCGCCACCCGGCGTCGTTCCGAGGGTCAGGTCGCCGCCCATGTGCGCTGCCGCTTCCCGGGCGATGGCCAGGCCCAGCCCGGTGCCTCCCGAGGCGCGATTACGCGAGCCCTCCAGGCGATAGAAAGGCTCGAAGACGGCTTCCCGATACTGCACGGGGATACCCTGGCCGTGATCGACGATGCTGATGATCAGCCGCTCCGGCTGCTCGGCGAGGTGGATTTCCGCATGACCGGCGTAGCGCAGGGCATTCTGCAGCAGGTTGCCAAGGCAGGAGCGCAAGGCCATGGGTGCTACCCGCAGCGGCTGGCAAGTCCCCTCGACCACCACCTGGCCGCCCTCCTCCGCCGCATCTTCCGCCATGGCCTCGACCAATGCCTGGACGTCACAGAGCAGCGGACGCTCCTCGCGGTGTTGCTCGCGCAGGTATCTCAGGGTGCCGTCGAGCAGCTCGATCATGTCATCCACGTCCTGGCTGACCCGGGCGTGCAGCCGGGGATCGTCGATGTCTTCGATCCGCAGTTTCACCCGTGCCAGGGGCGTGCGCAGGTCATGGGAGATCGCCGTGAGCATGCGGCCGCGCTGTTGCAGCTGATCGAGCAGATGCTGGTGCATTCGATTGAGGGCTCGCGCGGCCTCGCGGGTTTCCCGCGGTCCGGTGACCGGGATGGGTGGTCCGTCCAGGTTATGGCTGAGGTGCTCGGCGGTCTCGGTCAGCTGGCGCAGTGGCCGGGTCAACAACCTGGCGCCCAGCCAGGCGGCGCATACCAGCGAACCCAGTTGGAAGATCAGCGGGCCGCCCAGCAGCCACTCCAGGCGACGCCAGACGCCAGGCTCGCGGTCGGAAAAATGCTCGGGCGGCGGGGGTCGATCGAAGGACGCCTCTCCGGCCATCGGGGGTGGCGGCGGCGGACGTTCGCCGAAGCCATGCCGGAACCAAAAGAACGCCAGCAGATGCCCCAGCAGGATGGCCAGCAGAAAGACGCAAAATAGCCGGGCGAACAGGGTATCCAGGCGGCGCATGGCTAATGCCCTATCTGCCTGGCATCGAACAGATAGCCTTCGCCGCGGACGGTCTTGATCAGCCGCGGTGCGCGGGGGTCGTCACCGAGCTTGCTGCGCAATCGCGAGACCTGGAGATCGATGCTGCGATCGAAGGCTTCGATCGCCCGCCCACGGGTGGCATCGAGCAACTGTTCGCGGCTCAGTACCTGACGCGGCTGTTCGATGAACACCCACAGCAAGCGCACCTCGGCGTTGGACAGCGGAACCATGACCCCGGCCGGGGAATGCAGCTGGTGCAGGACGCCATCGAGCTTCCAGCCGTCGAAGCTGACACTGGTCCGCGGCGCCTTGCGCCGGGCGGTCCGGCCGTCCTGGGTGCGACGCAGCACCGACTGGATGCGCGCCACCAGCTCGCGCGGCTCGAAGGGCTTGGCCATGTAGTCATCGGCGCCCAGTTCGAGCCCCAGGATACGGTCGGCCGGCTCGCACTGGGCGGTCAGCATCAGGATGGGAATGCCGCTGTCGCGCCGCAGCGCGCGACAGAGCGAAAGTCCGTCCTCTCCGGGCAACATGAGGTCCAGCACGACCAGGTCGAAGGACTCCTCGGCCAACGCCTGGTGCATTTCCACCCCGTCACCTACCCCCCGGGCGCTGATACTGAAACGCGCCAGGTAACCGCAGATCAGCTCACGGATCGACGGATCGTCATCCACCAGCAGGATGCGCGAAGTCCAGCGCGGGGATTCGGATGACAGCGACATCGGGGCTACCTGAAGGGTCGTACGATCTGAACGCGCATGCTAGCCGCTCAGCGTGACGGACAGCTACCGATTGCCTTGTAGCCTTGTGTAAAGCTGGTCAAGGCGCGGACACGAAAGCCGGAGTAGCTAACGCCCGCCCTTGCGCCAGCCCGATCGACGATAGGACCCCGCCCGCCTTGCCAATTGCGGAAGACCGGGAAGGATGCTAAATCGATCGAAGCGAAGCGGTGATTCCCTGATCGCGACCAGATCCGGTGACAGAGCCTGCGGGTGCCAGGGATGACGGCTTTCCCGCCAGCAAGGCGGGCACGGGCACCTGCCCTGCGTGCGCGCCTGGACAGGGACGGCCCCCTTTTGGATTGCTCGGCCCTCACCTGAACCGGCCCCACGCCCTGCATTTACGCCAGGAACCTCTTCCTTGACGACCAGCCCACCTGCCTCCGCCAGTCCTGATGTCAACGGAGAGCCTGTGGCGCTCGGCGTCCTGCTGCAAGCCTGCGGCCAGGGCAATCGCCTGGCGTTCGAAACCCTCTACCGCGCGACCTCGAGCAGGTTGTTCGGCGTGTGCCTGCGGTACCTGGGGGATCGCGCGGAGGCCGAGGAGGTCTTGCAGGAGGTGTATACCAGCGTCTGGCTGAAGGCGAACACCTTCGACCCTCGGCTGTCAGCCGCCATCACCTGGCTGGCGACCATCGCCCGGCACAAGGCTATCGATCGACGGCGCGCGCAGCTGCGCCACGAATCGCTCGACGGTCTTGAAGAGAGTCCAACGACGGAGTCCGTGGCGGAAGCCTTCGAGGCGTACCGCCAGCGGCGCCAGATCGACCTCTGCCTGGAAACACTGGGAAAGGACCAGCAGACCTACATCCGGGTCGCCTTCTTCGAGGGCTATTCCTACGCCGAGTTGGCCGCGCGCCATCGCATCGCGTTGGGAACGATGAAGAGCTGGATTCGTCGAGGACTCCTGCAACTGCGAGCGTGCCTGGGACTATGAACGACAACGACCTGCCACCGCCCGATCAGCCATCGCTGCTGATCGCCGAGTATGCCCTGGGCGTGCTATCCGCCGAAGAGCGGACTCAGGTGGAGGAGCTGCTGCAGCAGGACCCCGAGGCTCAGCGGCAGCTGGCGGCCTGGCAGCGCCATTTCGCGGACTGGCTCGCGGAGCTTCCCGCCGTCGAGCCACCCGCTCACGTCTGGCTCGGTATCCAACAGCGCCTGTTCCCGACGGCCGTACAGCCGCCGCAACCTCCTCGGCCATGGAATGACACTCGACTCTGGCGCTGGACGACCGTCCTGGCCCTGGCCGCCGCGCTGGTGCTGGCGGTGTCGCTGGTGCTGCGTCCGGCCGCCCAGGTGCCCGCGCCGCCGCTACTCGCACGGCTGGAGCAGAGCGATGGACGGCTGGTCTTCAGCGCCACCCTGCAGCTCGACGGCCGACAGGTCCTGTTCGTGCCGACTGGCGCCTCCCGCTGGCCGGACCACAGCGCCGAGGCCTGGCTTATCACGGCCGACGGCAAGCCGCATTCGCTGGGCCTGCTGCGGGACGATGCGGCGGTAGCCTTGACCGTCCCTGCGGGATTGGCGAAGGCGGTCGCGGGCGGGGCGGTGCTGGCCGTTTCTCTCGAACCGCCGGCGGGCTCCCCAACCGGATCACCAACGGGGCCCGTCATCGCCCAAGGTAAAATAATCTCGCTGTGATGCATCCGTTTCGCGACCTGCTCCGTACATTCATCACCCTCATCCGGAGGGCTGAAGAACCCAGGAGACGCATCATGCATACCTTTCTACAACGACTTGCCGCTGTAGCCAGTTTCGCGATCCTTTGCGCCACCGCTTCGCTCAGCTTCGCCGCCGACACCGTGATGGTGGGCGGTGCACCCATGTACCCCTCCAAGACCATCGTCGAGAATGCGGTCAACTCCAAAGACCACACCACCCTGGTGGCGGCGGTCAAGGCGGCCGGCCTGGTCGATACCCTCAATGGTAGCGGTCCCTTCACTGTCTTCGCCCCGACCAACGAAGCCTTCGCCAAGCTCCCGGCCGGCACGGTCGATACCCTGGTCAAGCCCGAACACCTGGCTGACCTGACCAAGATCCTGACGTACCACGTGGTGCCGGGTACCCATACCGCCAAGCAGCTGATGGCCGAAGCCAAGGCGCACAGTGGCATGGTCAAGCTGAAGACGGTGCAGGGGGAGGACCTGACCATAAAGCTGCACAACGGCAAGCTTTGGGTGATGGACGCCAAGGGTGGCAAGGCCGCCGTCACCATCGCCGACGTGATGCAGTCGAACGGCGTGATCCATGTCGTCGATACCGTCCTGATGCCGAAATAACCCGGCAGGTCCAGCGGACGCTCGAACAGAGTGTCCGCTGGATCGAGCTGTGGTGTTCATGGAGGCTGAATTTCGCAGGGGCTTTCAGAGTGCCTACATTTGCATTGCACCCCTTTCCCACGCCCTTCTCCGCATGCAGACAAGCGAAGCCGGACAGCTCTACGCCGTCGTCCGTGTCATCAAGGCGGTCGCCTCGCTACTCAGGGCACTCACGGCTGGTAAGTGGGCTGATTTCGCCCGGGACACAACGGTCCGGCCTCCGCCCGCAATCTGTACGACGTGAAGCTGGAGCGCGCCTTCGCCCGCTACGGCGCTGCTACCCAGGCCAAGGGCGCAGCATGTACAAGCCCGAGAGCCCCCGCGCTCATCTGCTCACCGCCGTGCCGGAGCTGCAACACAGTCCTGACCGGCTGCTGGTCAGCATCGACAAAGGCAAGCTGCGCTGCACCGCCGCGGCCAGCCTGTCCTGGGAATATGACTACGAGCTGCAGGTCATCCTGACCGACTTCGCCGGCCACCCGGACGCGGTGATGCTGCCGCTCTTTGCCTGGGTGCGCATGAACCAGTCCGAGCTGCTAGCCAACCAGGACAAGGCCGCCCAGGGCATCGCCTTTGATGCCGACATTCTGGACAACTCCAAGGTGGACCTGGCCATCACCCTACCCCTCACCGAACGGGTGATCGTGAAGCGCCAGGCCGACGGCACCTACCAGATCGAGCACGTCCCAGAGCCGCAATACACCGAGTACCAGGAGCCGGCCACCTGGCAGGTCTTCGCCGGCGGCGAGCTGCTGGCCGAGTGGCAATCAGGATCCGCCGGCGACGCCCTGGCCCTGGAAACGCCCCACCCAGGCCGCAGCCGTGGCTGACCTCGAGGCGCTAGAGACCTGGCTCTCGCCACTGCTGCAGAAGCTCGACAGCCGCGGCCGGGCCCAACTGGCCCGCAAGGCTGCCCAGCAATTGCGCCGCAGCCAGCAGCAGCGGATCCGCGCCCAGGTGAACCCGGATGGCTCGCCCTATGAGCCGCGCAAGCCGCGGGATCTGAGGGGGAAGCAGGGGCGCATCAAGGGGCGGATGTTTAAGAAGCTGAAGATGGCGCGGTACCTCAAGGCCAAGGGATCGCCACAACAGGCGGTGATCGGCTTCGCCGGCCGCGTCTCCCGCATCGCCCGCGTCCACCAGTATGGCCTGAAAGACCGCGCCGAGCGCGGGGCCCCCGAGGTTCGCTACGACAAGCGAAAAATACTTGGCCTGACCAGCGCAGAAATAGATGAAATCCACAGTTTATTCATTGAAAGTCTTTGAATTACTCGGCGCTCTTTCTGGCGAGCGATTCCCTTTCAATTATTTCTTTTGCAACACCGTCGTACCCCGCATATATCCTGGCAGGTCCATAGCCGAACTTTCTCAGAGACCCGTAAAGTTCTTCCCGCATAGAAACCGGCAGAGTTAACTTTTTAAATATCTCAAGCCTACCATTTACAACCCCTATAAGTACTTCCTCCAAATACTTATCGAGTGGAGTCCTGTTAACCGATACATCAACACCGCCAGCTACGCTTTTTGTTAAACTATTCAAATTTCGCAGAGGTGTAGATACATGAGTAAAAACTCCTCTTTGAGCTGCCAAGTTCGGATTCCCAGCATAAGGAGGATGAACGATATTCAGCCTAGATTTTAAATAAGATAGGGCATGAGAAATCATATTATCCCCTATATTAAAACTCCAAATGCATAGTTTCTCGGCTCATATGGCAGGCTCTCGGGATGCAAAGAATGCCGCAACAAATGGATCATAGGTCCAATCTAAAAGCCTAGTCGGAACACCATAGTGCTGCGCCAAAGCAGCTGTTTCAAGCAATTCATTTGGGAGCCAGCTTTCACCATCAACCCATTCGATCAGTGATGAGACATCTACCTTCTTATAGATATGTTTTCTAATAAAATCAGAGACAGGGACTTCGAGCCCGCGCGTATCCGCCAGCTGGTAAAAATCCCTGATAGGACCATACTCAAAAAAAGCTTGTGCAAAATCAGTGCGCTCACTTGCCCCGTTCACTGTAAGAGAGGCCACGCACATCAATTCAAGCTTTCTAGCATTTGCTTCTCTTAGCGCAGTTGGCACAAGCTCATAATTCGCATTTGCGTGCCCCCTAAAAATTGACCCCCTAGAAAAATCTTCACTTTTCCAAGGCAAAAGGTAGTCCAAAAATTCTGAAACACTCGAACAATTAATTTCTTTAATCATTTTCGATTGCTAATCCTAATGCGATTCGGTTGTAGGGCGTGTGTCTACAAATATAGCGCAGTGCAACGAAACTCCACCTTGGCCATGCTTGGCTCATGACCGATATCGCCGCCCTCTCCCGCCTCATCTGTCTTTAGGTGGTTTTGAAACAACCCACTTCATATCAGACATGGGAGCTGAAACCACTTTTCCTTCTGAATAGAAGGCACAAAATTGGACAGAGCATTGGATAAGTCTAAAATTTTCGTTAGCACCATCAGGATTCTTAAGTGTTACTAAAGGCGAATCGCGAAATCCCATACGCATCTCTTCCAAAGCAAAATCCTTTCCCACCGTAAAAAAAGGCCAAATGAGCGAAAAAATCACAATAGCCACGCCGAACAGGGAGCAAAATATAAAATAGAAAACAGCTACAGCTCCTAAAGCTGGCCTGGTCCAATGAAGCGCTATCGGGTGTATAAGCCAGCCAACTACTTTCTTCAACCGGCCTGAGAACTGCTTTGCGCCTTTGCCAGCTCGATTCTCCAAGAAATTCAGTGCACCCCACCCCACGATGATGCCAGCTACTACAGCAATAGTTTTAGCCCAGCCTCGAACCCCTGCCCCAAAAACCTCATTGAAGACAAACATTATTGACTTGAATATTGCAACAGTAGCCAAAACACTTACATCACCGGTCGATATGGGAAACATCGAAGAGGATAAGCCTAGGCCTTTAAGATACCCATCATGATAGGACCTGGCCACAAGGTACATCGAGACTGTACCTACAGCCCCTAGAACCGCAATGATAGCACTCCAATCCCAGATATTACGTTTGGACTTCCCAACACCTTGCGACTGTTCTGACATAGCAATTCCATTTCACTGCCAATGCAAGTGGCCTAAATGCATTGACATTTTAGAGATGTCTCAACGAGACGTCAGGCCAGGCTGAAGTTGTAGCACGTGTTGGTACAACTTGCGCCGCCTGCGTATTGCGCGCGCGGCCGCCATCCTCCGCGGCATGACCGACATCGCCGCCCTCTCCCGCCTCATCGAGAACCTGATCCGCCTCGGCACCGTTGCCGAGGTCGACCATGGCAGCCTCCCAGACAAACGCCCTGCCCGGGTTCGGGTGCAGAGCGGCGACCTGCTGACCGGCTGGTTGCCCTGGACCGCCCTGCGCGCCGGCACCACCCGCGACTGGGATCCGCCCAACGTGGGCGAGCAGGTACTGGTCCTCAGCCCAAGCGGCCAGACCGCCCAGGGTATCGCCATCACCGGCCTGTTTAGTGCTCTCATCCCCGCCAACGACGATCGCGCCGGCCTGCACCGCCGCACCTACCCGGACGGCGCCGTCGTCGAGTACGACAGAGAAGCCCACCAGCTGCTGGCCACCCTGCCCACCGGCGGCCTGGCAGGTCTTTGCCGAAGGAGAACTGCTGGACGAGCAGGAGGATGGATCGGCCGGTGACGAGGCTACCTAGCTCGTGAAACCAATCTTCAATACCAACCGCCAAAGCTTTATCGCCTAATAATCGAGTAATCAATCGGACGACCCAGCAACTCCAAGGCGTGAAATAAAAGGCTTCCATTTTTGCAGATAGTAGTCTGAATCGCTCGCTTTCAGGCCTTCACCAAACTCACTTAAAAAAGCCTCATACTTGGCACCCTGCCCGGTATACTTCAACAAAGCGGCATATCTTTGTGGATTACCACCCATCATTCCGACATTAATCTTGATCTTTCGCTCCGCCTCTTGCTCATTCGCCATTTCGCGCAGATATGGACCAACTGTTTCCCGCCATAGACGCAGAGCAATGTCTACCGTCTCGGCCGCCCCAGCCGAGTCAGAGAATTTTAGATCTAGTGTGATGCCTGTTGCAGCCTTGACCCCATATCCGTATGACGCGATTCGTTTATCATATTTAGAGCCCATGCAAGTCGCACACAATTTTTCTACGGGCACCCAATGGACACCGATATTATAACTAGCCCAATAAAACCCATACCACTTACCAGTGGCGACTGACACAAGCGCATACCAATCATCATCCATCGGCTTATAAAAATTCGTTGCACCTACAAAGCCTTCATTGCGGAACGCTTGATTTAGAAGACCCCTAAATTCTTGCGCCAAAGCTGGCATTGCCAAAGCTTTCATTATGAAATCCCTTTTATAAGTTTAGCGACTTAGGCAACGATGGAAGGCCTCGGCGGCTTTCTTCTTACATGTCCACATCTTGCCCACACACTTTGATTTTTAGCTAGCTTAGTTACAAGTGCTGGTTGCTGTGCGGCTCACATGCGCGGGCCATCCTCGCCGCCATGACCGACATCGCCGCCCTCTCCGGCCTCATCGAGAACCTGATCCGCCTCGGCATCATCGCCGAGGTCGACCATGGCAGTATCCAAGACCAGCGCCCCGCCCGAGTTCGCGTGCAGAGCGGCGCAGTGCTGACGGGCTGGCCCACCCTATCTCACCCTGCGCGCCGGTGAGAGCCGAGAGTGGGATCCTCTGACCAGGGTAGAGCAGGTCGTCGTCTTCAGCACCAGCGGCCAAACCGCCCAGGGCCTCGTCCTCGCCGGTCTGTTCAGCAAACTGCTGCCGGCCAACAGCGATCTCACCGCCATGCACCGCAGCACCTACCCGGACGTCGACGTCGTCGAATACGACAGTGAAGCCCACCTGCTGCTGGCCACCCTGCCCGCAGGCGGCAGGGTCCAGCTCGTAGCCCCAGGCGGATTGACGCTGCAGGAAGACGTGATCATCGACGCCCTGGTGTCTGTAATCCGCGACGTTGTCGCCGCCGGCAGCAGCCTTGTCAAGCACCTACACGGTGGCGTCCAGGCCGGCAACGGCAAGGCCGGAGCGCGCACGCCATGATGAGCCGTGAAAAGCGCCTGGCCGTCACCGAGCTTGAAGAGCTCCTGGGGTCGGTCGCCGACATCCTCACCACGCTGATCGGCCCCCGCGTCATGCGCCGCCCCCTATGCAGACCAAGGTCGCAGCCATCACCGTCCTCAGGCGCGGAAAGCCGCGGCTCAATCCCACCCGCATCCGGCCTACGATGCCGCCGTACTGCTCCAGGTACCTGCCGATCATCTGGCGAACGGTCGCGCCCTGCCGCCGGGCGCGTTCCAGTGCTCCAGGCTGGGCGAGCTCCGCTTCTCGCTTTCGAATCCAGGCCTGTGCGGTCTGCTTCCGCTCGAAGGTCTGGGATTCTTGGTAGACTATGAGGCCTTCGCGGCGCAGCCTGATCTGGACGGTATACGTCACGCCCTTCTTGTTGTCCCGCCGTGTAATCGTCCCCATTCAGCGTCCAGTGCTTAAAAAGATTTTCCAGTGCTTAAAGTTAGCACTGACATCTGAAAAACCGGCAAAAATGGGGCAAAACAGTGCTACAAACGAAGTCTCCAGATGCTAGCTGAAACCGCCTCAAACCCAGTAACCACGCGCCCTGAGCCGTCCCGCCGCTTCTCCGTAGCGCCCATGATGGACTGGACGGATCGCCACTGCCGCTATTTCCACCGCCTGCTGTCGCAGCATGCCCTGCTCTATACCGAGATGGTCACCACCGGCGCCCTCCTGCATGGCGATGCCCAGCGGTTTCTTCGGCATGACGAGACCGAGCATCCCCTGGCGCTGCAGCTGGGTGGCAGCGTACCGGCTGAGTTGGCAGCCGCCGCCCGGCTGGGTGAGCAGGCGGGCTATGATGAGATCAACCTCAACGTCGGCTGCCCGAGCGACCGGGTGCAGAACAACCTGATTGGCGCCTGCCTGATGGCCTACCCCGAGCGGGTGGCCGATAGCGTCAAGGCGATGCGTGATGCGGTGGCCATTCCCGTGACGGTCAAGCACCGCATCGGCATCTCCGGCCGCGACAGCTACGAGGCGCTGCGGGACTTCGTCGGCCAGGTCGCCGAGGCGGGTTGCCGCAGTTTCACCGTGCATGCCCGCATCGCCATCCTCGAAGGACTGTCGCCCAAGCAGAATCGCGAGATCCCGCCGCTGCGCTACGACGTTGCCGCGCAGCTGGTGCGGGACTTTCCGGATCTCGAGTTCATCCTCAACGGCGGCCTCAAGACGCTGGACACCTGCCGCGAGCAGCTGGAGGTGTTCGATGGCGTGATGCTGGGCCGCGAGGCCTACCAGAACCCCTATCTGCTCGCCGAGGTGGACACGGCGCTCTACGGCTGCGACCGTCCGCAAGCGACCCGCCACGAGGTGATGCTGCAGCTGCGGCCCTATGTCGAAGCCCATCTGCAACAGGGTGGTCTCATCCACCACGTCACCCGCCATGTCCTGGGCCTGGCGCAAGGTTTTCCCGGCGCACGGCGCTTTCGCCAACTGCTCTCCACCGACCTGCATCGCAGCCCTGAACCGCTGCGCCTGTATGACGAGGCCACTGAACTTCTCAGGGGCCATTGAGTCACGTCTCCACGATGTCCATTCGCTAACCGAAGGAAAGACCTGCCATGAGCAAGCTGGAACAACTCAAGCAATACACCACGGTCGTCGCCGATACCGGCGATCTGGACGCCATCGCCCGCCTCAAGCCCTACGACGCCACGACCAACCCCTCGCTGCTGCTCAAGGCCGCCGCCCTGCCCCGCTATGAAGATCACCTGCAGGCCGCCTTCAGCGGCGCCGGTGGCGACATCGGCCTGGCCTGCGATCGCTTCGCCGTGGCCGTGGGTGGCGAGATTCTCAAGCTGATCCCGGGTCGCATCTCCACCGAGGTGGATGCCCGGCTGTCGTTCGATACCAGCGCCACCCTGGATCGCGCCCATCGCCTGATCGAGCTGTACGAGAAGGCCGGCATCGGCAAGGACCGCGTGCTGATCAAGATCGCCTCCACCTGGGAAGGCATCCGCGCTGCCGAGCAGCTGGAGAAGGAAGGCATCCAGACCAACCTGACCCTGCTGTTCTCCTTTGCCCAGGCCGCCGCCTGCGCCGACGCCGGCGTGTTCCTGATCTCGCCCTTCGTCGGTCGCATCTACGACTGGTACAAGAAGGCCGAGGGCCGCGACTACGAAGGCGCCGAAGATCCGGGCGTGAAGTCCGTGACCCGCATCTACCAGTACTACAAGGCCAATGGCTACGACACCGTGGTGATGGGCGCCAGCTTCCGTAACCTGAACCAGATCGAGCAACTGGCTGGCTGCGATCGCCTGACCATCAGCCCCGAACTGCTGCAGCAGCTATCGGAAGCCCAGGGCGACCTGCCGCGCGTGCTGACCGCCGACGCCAACGGTGGCGAGCCTAAGCAGCAGCTGAACGAGGCCGCCTTCCGCTGGGCCCATAACGAAGATGCCATGGCCACGGAAAAGCTGGCCGAAGGCATCCGCCAGTTCGCGCGCGATCAGGAAAAGCTGGAAGTGCTGCTGCCCGGCAAGCGCTAAGCGAGCGTGCGGTCAGTGCCTTTCGAGGGCACTGACCAGATCGCGAAAGGCATTGCGGTTGGATTCATTGAGGCCCATCAACACCCGATGGGCCTCAAGCACGCGACTGCGCACCTCGGCTTCCGATTGATCCTGCGGCGGCAGGTCGGTCAGGCAATCCGGGCAAGGCAATACGGTCTCGACGATGTTGAACACCTGATCGAACCCCATGGAGTCCAGCAGGCGCAGGATGTCCGGGTTGCTCGTCGTCAGCATGGGCAGCAGCCCGATGCGCTGCCGCGACAGGATCGACAGCTTGGCCAGTAGCCCCAGGGTGGTGCTGTCGATGCTCTGCGTCTCGGTCAGGTCGATGACGATGGACGAGAAATTCAGCGACGAGAAGATGTGCTCGATGGTCGCGTCCAGCGCCGAGCAGAGGGTCAGACGCACCTCGCCGGTGAATTTCAGGACGAAGGTGCCATCCTGCTCGGCAAATTGGATTTTTCCGGTGCTCATGCCAGGTTCCTGCTCAACACCAGCAAAGCGATATCGTCAGGCATCTCGGAGACGGACGCCAGATTCAGGGCTTCACTCAGGCCTGCCAGTGTACCGCCGGCACGGCGGACATAGTCGGGCAAGCTGTGTTCTTTCTCTTTCAAATTGTCTCCCGGCAGCAGATCGAAGATGCCATCCGAAAAGAGGGTAAGGCTGAACCGCTCGGGCAAGGCCATCTGGTGGTCATTGTAGGTGGCTTCCTGGAACAGGCCCACCGGCAACCCCTTGCCGACCAGGAAGCGGGTTTCTTCCGGCGTGTGCAACACGGGTAACGGCAGGTGGCCACCGATGCTGTAGGCCAGGGTACCCGTGGTTTCGTCGATGACGCCACCCAGCATGGTCACGTGCTTGCCCAGCTTGCAATCCAGCAGCCCCCGGTTGATATGACCGAGCACATCCGATGGCTTGAATTCCGGCAGGGTACCGTTGCGCTTGGACTCGTAGAGCAGGCGCGTGGTCATGAACTTGAGCAGCACCGTCACGAACGCCGATGAGGCGCCATGGCCGGAAACGTCAGCCAGGTAGAAAGCAACCCGGTGCTCGTCGATGCGAAAGTAATCGACGAAATCGCCGGACAGATACAGCGACGGGATGATCTCATGGGCGAAATGCAGCCCTTCGGTCTCCCAGGGCGTCACGGGCAGCATGTTCATCTGCACGTGGCGACCGGCGTTCTGGTCTTCCTGCAGCAGGCTCAGGCTGGCCTGCAACTCGCGATTGGTATTCTCCAGCTTGACCCGGTAGCGATCGTTCTCCAAGCGCAACCGGGCGCGGTCGAGGGCCCGATTCACCGAGTGCTCCAGGACCATCAGATCTTCGAGGGGCTTGATCAGGTAGTCGGCAGCGCCCAGGCGCAGGGCCTCCACGACGTCGCTCATGACCCCCGCGCCGGACAGCACCAGCACGGGCGTATCGATGGACAGCTCGCTGATGCGGCGCAGCAAGGTCAGGCCGTCGACCTGCGGCATGCGCAGGTCGCAGATGATGAGATCAGGTTGTTCACGCTCGAAAATCTGCAGGCCCTGCTGACCATTGCTGGCCTGCAGGACGTTGAAGCCACTGTCTTCGAGATAGTCGGCGAGACTGAGGCGAACCACCTCGTCATCGTCAATGATCAAGAGCGTGGCAGGCGAATTAGACATAGAGGATCCAGGCATGCACCCGAACGGCAAACCGGCGGACGCTATCCGACACGGGCCACGGTGATTACGACACGGCGGAGACACTACTCCCATCCATCGGGGGGTTCAAGCTTGCCAACCGGATGGAATATCTTTACAGGGTAGCTTTAAGGAGTTTATACCTCCAAGAGACCGCCTTCCATCCTCCCAAGCAGTAGGATTGCCATGAGTACCCTTGACCGCTCTTACAGTGAAAAGCGCGATTTCATTCGCATGAACGTCGACTCCAAGGCCGTCCTGAAGGTCGGCGATGCCTCCTTCGAGGCGCGTTGCGTCGACCTGTCCAGCACCGGCTTCCAGATCGAGGCCGCCACCAGCCTGCAGGTGGGTGACCAGGTCACCGTGCTGATCCCCTCCAGCCACGCGGAACTCCAGGGCCTGGAAGCGCAAGCCGAAGTGCTGCGCGTCGAGACGACGGCAGCGGGCCAGCAGCTGCTGGGACTCTCCGTCCTGGAAATGCGCTAGGCGCCTGACGCACAAAAAAAGGCAGCCCGCGGGCTGCCTTTTTTTGTGGCGGCGAGCGGACTAGAAGTCGTCGACGACCTGGCCGTCCTTGACCTTGAACTCGCGGGTCTGCAGGTAGGCGTTGCGAATGAACACGTACTTGTCGCCAGTGATCAGGCGCTCGGCCTGCAGCAGACCGGCCCGGGTATCGACGGTGCTGAGGGCGAAGGCGCTGTTGCGCACGGCCACGTCGTCCACGTACGGGTAGGCGCTGGTGTAGCTGTCGGGAATCCGGCCAATCCCGTCGCGCACACTGCTGGGC